>JASFHU010000065.1:0-11959 GCA_050123055.1 Anaerolineae bacterium | reverse complement strand
CCTTGCACCCCTACACAAAGGCGCTGCTGTCGGCCGTGCCCATTCCACATCCCAAGGCGGCCCGCGCGCGCCAGCGAGTCGTCCTCGAGGGCGACGTTCCTAGTCCCATCGACCCGCCCCCAGGCTGCCGCTTCCATACACGCTGCCCCATCGCCATCGATATCTGCTCCCAGGAGCGACCGGAATGGCGGGAAGCCAGCGCAGAGCACTTTGTGGCCTGCCACCTGGCCTAATAGATCCGAGGATTATAGTCTGGCTGGCTCAATGTGAGGGAACTGCTGGTGCGCCCGCATCCCGTACAGTGCCTCGTGATACCAGCTACGAAGCAAGGAGCTCACAATGTCGCAATCCATCGCTCTTGGCTCCGCCGTATCAAAACCCGGCACCATCCAATATGGCCGCTGGCAAGCCTTGAGCCATCCCACCGGCCATGACGAGTTCCTGCCGATCATCATCGCCCAGGGCCTCGAGGCAGGCCCCTGTCTGTGGCTGACGGCCGGCATACACGGCCCGGAGCAGGCTGGGCCGCTCGTCCTATACCAGCTCATCAATCAAGCGTTGGTCGACCGGATGAAAGGAACCATCGTCGCCATCCCGGCCCTCAATCCCGCTGGCCTTCGGACCAGCAAGCGGGAGCCGTACCACGCCCCCAAGGACCCCAACCGCCTGTGGCCCGATGGCAAGCCGGAAAAGCCCCCGGATCCCGACAAGGCACCGCCCTCCTCGCTGGAACAGGCCTACAGGCGGCTCTTTGAGGAGATTGCAGCCACCGCCGAGTACCTCATCGACTATCACTGCTCCTGGACCGGCTCCATCTCCTTCTCCTTCCGGGACCGGGTGCTGTACCGCAGCGACAAGGATGCCGCGCACCACAAGGCAGAGGCCGAGGCCCTGGCCGGCCGGCAGGACGAAATGCTCCGCGCCTACGGTCACACCATCGTCAACGAATTCCCCGTGGAGAAGTACATCGATGAAAAGCTCCATCGCTCCACCTCGGCGGCAGCGCTGCTGCTAGCCAAGGCTCCTGCCTTCACCGTGGAGCTCGGCACAGGACACATGCCCGACCCGGCGATCGTGGCCGCCTCCGCAGCCGGCACGCGTAACGTGATGCGTTGGGCAGGCATGCTCGATGACGCACCGGAGCAGATTGACGGCATCAGGGTCGTAGACCCGGGCTTCCCCGTGCGGCGGCGCAGCACGCCCCGCGTAGAGGAGGCCTGTATCGTTCTACATCAGGTAAAACCTGGCGATATGGTTAAGGCCGGAGAGCCGGTGGCCAGGGTGCTCGACGTATGGGGCCGGCCCCTGGGTGATGGAGTACTCCGCTCCGAGTACGACGGGTTCGTCATGGGTCGCTCCCACGGCATCTACTTCTACCCTGGCGACGCCGTGCTCGGCATGGCAGTGCGCGACGACGCGCCGCTGGTCGCCCCCTACCCCGACGACTATTACAAGGACTAGAGTTGGCAGCAGACAAGGCTGTCTCTACCCCGATCCTGGACAAGGCAACTGCCTGCGGGTTTCATTGTGAGTAGCCCAGGTCCGGCTCAAGATGGATCAGAGCCACAGTCCCCGAAGCTGGAGGGGATCGCACTTGTCAATCTGGCCACGCTCACCTGGGCCACCAATATGGCCTTGGGGCGTTGGCTGCGGGCCGACATCGGTCCGCTGACCCTGGCCGCATCCCGCTTCCTGATCGCCTCCCTGATCTACGCCCTCCTCCTCCGGCGGCGACCCGCCGAGGAGCGCCGCTTGGGCAAAGACCGCTGGCTCGTGCTGGGCATGGCCCTCAGCGGCGTCACCCTCTTTGCCCCCCTGCTCTACCTGGGACTGCGCTATACCACTACCGCGAACGCCACTCTGATCAACGGGCTTGGCCCCCTGATCACTGGCCTGCTCGCCACCCAGTTGATCCACGAACCGATGTCGCGGCGCCAAGTCTTGGGAGCCATCGCCGGCCTGGTGGGCATCGTCGTCCTGCTCTCTGGAGGCAGCCTGGCTTTCTGGCAGGTTGCCCGCGTCAACATCGGCGATCTAATCATCCTCGGTGCCGTAGCCCTCTGGGGGCTCTACTCCGTCCTGGGCCGGCGCGTCATGCGCCACCGCTCTGCGCTCTCGGCCACAGCTTTCTCGGCCTTTCTGGGACTCCCCCCTCTGCTCCTGGCCGCGGTGTGGGAGCTACAACGGATCCCGATACAGCCACAGCCCGAGCTCATCGTGGCGATCCTATACATCGGGATTGCGCCCACGGTTATCGGCTTTTTGGCCTGGAATGCGGGCGTCCACCGGTTGAGCGCCAGCGGTGCGATGGTCTTTTACAACACGCTGCCGCTGTACGGGGCCCTGTTAGGCACGCTCATCCTCGGCGAAGCTCTCAGTCCTGCCTACCTGGTCAGCTTTGCACTCATCATCGGCGGAGGATTGTGGGCCGCCCGAGGACGCTAGCAACGCATAGATCGGCAACTGCTGATAGTTCCTGAAGATTGGCCACCTGGCTAGTATCAAATCCCCCAGGTGGACGATGCAGCGCAGGGGCTCTTGCGGTATACTGAACTCAGTCAGGCGCCTTGCTGGCCGGCTAGGCGCATGTTTGAGGGAGACCTGTGATGCTGTTTGGCATTCGTTGGGGCAGTCTGCGCACCAAAATCATCGCCTGGTCCTTTGTGCCCACAGCCATCATCCTGGGCGCAGTAGCCCTGGTCACCTTCTTGGCCTATCAGCAGGTCACAGAAGAACTGGTCATCGAGCGCAACCGGGAACTGACTCGCCTTACGGCTGACCAGTTGAACGCCGAGCTCAAGGAATATGCCAACCTCCTGGCCGCTGAAGCGCGCAGGGCCGACATCTTTGGCAAAGATCCGGTTGCCCAGCGGGCTGCTCTTAGGGAAGCTCAGAATCGCCTGGCAGTGTTTGACAGCGGAGTGCTCCTCATCAACACCTTCGGCACGGTGGTTGCCGCTGAGCCGGAACGGCCAGAGATCATGGACCAGAACTGGTCGGACCGTGCCTACTACCGCCAGGTGCTTCGCTCGGTGATACGCTCTTCACCCGGAGCCGCGATCTCAGATATCATCGCCGATGGGCCCGCTGGCAGCCAGGCGGCCGCCATCGCCGTGCCTATCACCGGCCCCACTGGGGAGTTTGTCGGTGTCCTGGCCGGCATGCTGCAGGTCGATCTGACGCTGCGCAGTTCCCTGCGCAGGAGCATAGAGAAACTGCGCATCCGAGAGCACGACAAGGCCTACATTGTGGATGGGACTGGCCGGCTGGTCTACCATTCCGATCCCGCCAGGGTGGGGGAGGATCTGTCCGCTCAGCCGGTCGTGCAGCAAGTCTTGGCCAAGGAAACGGACGCCATCCGTACTCGCGACCTGGAAGGCAGCGACATCGTCGCCAGCTATGCTCCCATCCCGGGCACGTCCTGGGGACTCGTTACTGAGGAGAGCTGGCGGGGTCTGCTGGGCGCCAGCCAGGCGTACGGTAGTACCCTTCTCCTGCTGTTGGCGTTGGGCGTCGTGGTACCAGCGGTCGTCGTGGCAGTCGGGGTACGGCGCCTCACCAGGCCCATCTCCGAACTGATCGATGCTGCCGACAAGGTAGCTGGCGGCAACTTTGGCCATACGATCACGGCCGATACCGGCGACGAGATAGAAGAGTTGGCCGGCAAGTTCAACCGCATGTCCGCCCAGCTCAAGTCGTCCTATGCAAACCTCGAGCATCGGGTCGCCGTCCGGACCAAAGAATTGGCAGCGCTCAATGCCATCGCCTCTGTGGTGAGCCAGTCTCTGGATCTGGACGAAACCCTGGACGGAGCACTCAGCACAACCATGCAGGTCATGGAGGTCGAAGCCGGCGGAATCTACCTCCTGGACGAACGGACCGGGACCCTGATCGTTGCTGCCCAGCAGGGTTTCAGCCCCAGATTCGTGGCCGGAGTTGACGGACTCAAGGTGGGGGAAGGCTTTTCCGGGCGGGTGATCGAATCAGGTCAGCCCCTCGTGGTCAACGATGCCTCCGCCGATCCCCGTCTCACCAGGATGGTTGTGCGCGAAGAAGGGCTCCGCTCCCTGGCCATTGTACCCCTGCGCTCAAAAGGCCAGGTATTGGGCACGCTTTTTGCCATGACCCACGGCTATCGCGAGTTCACCGATCAGGATGTCCAGTTACTTTCCTCCATCGGCCATCAGATCGGCGTAGCTGTGGATAGCGCACGTCTGTTCCAGGCCGAGCAGCGCCGCGCCGAGCAGTTCCGTGTGATCACCGGTGTTGGGCACCGCATCACCTCCATCCTTGATATCGACGAACTGCTGATCCAACTCGTCCGTCTGATCCAAAAGTCGTTCAAGTACGATCACGTTGCCATCGCTATGATCGAAGGTGGCAAGGCAGAGTACAAAGTTGGTGCTGGCTCGCTCTGGGACAACCCCGAGTTTGAATTCCAACCCCGGAAACTTGCCGTCGGCCAGGAGGGCCTCACAGGCTGGGTGGCCGCCACAGGCGAACCCGTTCTCGTGCCCGATGTAAGTCAGGATCCGCACTACGTCCCTTTGGCAGGGAGTGGAACGCAGTCCGAACTCATTGTGCCCATCAAGGTCAAAGGTCAGGTTATCGGCGTACTTGACGTCCAAAGCGACCGTCTGAACGCGTTTGATGACAGCGATCTCGTGGTGCTCCAGTCACTGGCAAACCAGGCCGCCATCGCTATCGAAAATGCACGCCTGTTTGTTGCCGAGCAACGGCGGGCAGAGCAGTTCCGTGTCATCGGCGAGGTTGGCCGTCACATGACGACCATCCTCGATATCGACCAGCTCCTGGAGGAGATCGTCTCTCTTATCAGGGACACCTTTGGCTACTACCTGGTTGACATCGCCCTGATCGAGGGTGACGATCTCAACGTGAGGGCAGGAGCTGGCGACCGCTTCGGCGATCCCGATTTCCAACCCCCCAACCTGGAAGTGGAGGGCCCAGGGATCATGGCTCGGGTTGCCCGTACCGGCGAGCCCCTCCTGGTGCCCGATGTGAGCCAAGAACCACTCTATTGTGCCCTGCCTGACGGGCTCAAGACCCAGTCCGAGCTGGCGGTCCCACTCAAGACCAAGACCTCGGTCATTGGCGTTTTGGACGTGCAGAGCGACCGCCTGGACGCGTTTGACGATAGCGATCTCGTGATGCTCCAGGCCCTGGCCCATCAGGCTGCCTTTGCCATCGAGAATGCCAGATTCTTCCGCGATACCACACGCCAGGTGCGCGAGTTGCGCGCCCTGGCCGATGCCAGTCGCATCATCTCGTCCGTGCTCGATCAGGACCAGCTCCTGCGGGCACTCTACGAGCAGATCACGCGCATCGCGCCGACCGACTTTTACGTCATCGCCCTCTACGACAGCGATGCCAACGTCGTCAGCATCGAGATCAATGTCGACGAAGGGGTGCACTATCCCAAGGAACAGTACGTACTTGACCGGGGATTGCTCCAGCTTGTCATCCACGAACGCCGCGCCCTCCGTTTCGACAACCTGCCCGAAGCAAAGGCACACCTCGATGTTGAGGTCGTCCCTGGGGGTGGGCCCAAGGCAAACGAGAGTTGGCTGGGTGTGCCGATGCTCTATGGCGAGGAAGTCTTGGGCGCCATCGTCGTCGGCAGCTACCAGCCCTCCGCCTTTGATGCTGGCCATCAACAAACCTTAACCAGTATCGGGAATCAGGCCGCTGTAGCCTTGAAGAATGCGCGGCTCTACGAGCAAGCCCAACAACTGGCTGTGATGGAAGAGCGCCAGCGATTGGCGCGCGAGCTGCACGATGCCGTCACCCAGACACTTTTTTCAGCCAGCCTGATCGCGGAGGCACTGCCTGAGCTCTGGGAAAGCGACCAGAGCGAGGGACGGCAGCTTCTGAGCGAACTGCGGCAGTTGAGTCGCGGGGCACTGGCCGAGATGCGCACCCTATTGCTGGAGTTACGACCCGCAGCCCTGGTCGAAGCCAGTCTAAATGACCTCTTGCGCCAACTCGGAGAAGCCACCACCGGACGGACAGGGGCTCCGGTCCGCCTGACGGCCGAAGGCCAGGCCGAGCTGCCCCCCGATGTCCACGTAGCCATCTATCGTATCGCCCAGGAAGCCCTGAACAACGTGGTCAAACACGCCAGAGCCTGCGAAGTGACCGTTCAGCTACGTCGAGCGCTCATCCCCTACGGTGACGGTAGACAACACCGTGCCAGACTCGAACTTTTAGTTAGCGACGACGGTTGTGGTTTTGATCCCACCTCCATCCCCCCACATCGTCTGGGACTGGGCATCATCCGCGAGCGAGCCGAGGCCATCAACGCCAACCTCTCCATCGAGAGTAAGCCAGGCTGCGGCACCTGTATCAGGGTTGTCTGGCAAGAGGCCAAACCCTCTGTCGGGGCTACTATCCAATGAGCACCGCCAGCCGGTCCAGACGAGTGCCATCCATGAAAAGGGCTATCCAATGAGCAGTTCAGATCCGATCCGAGTCATGATCGTCGATGACCACAGCATGGTCCGCCGGGGATTGGCGACCATACTGAGGGTCAGACCCGGCCTGGAGCTGGTGGGAGAGGCCAGCAACGGCTACGAAGCCTTGCAGATGTGCGACCAAGCCCGACCAGACGTGATCTTGATGGACCTGGTCATGCCCGAGATGGACGGCGCGGCTGCCACCCGGGCCATACGAGCCCAGTGCCCGCAGATCCAGGTCATTGCCCTGACCAGCTTTAAGGAAAAGGAGCTGGTGCAGGGTGCACTGGAGGCAGGCGCCATCGGCTACCTGCTGAAGAACGTCTCGGCAGAGGAACTTGCCGAGGCCATTCGCGCCGCCTACGCTGGCCGCCCTACCCTGGCCCCCGAGGTCGCCCAGGTGTTGCTCCAGGCCGACAGGCTGGAGCGGCTAGCACGGGCACTCGTCGACGCTCCTCCAGACGCCTCTAGCCTGCCGGAGATCCTGGCCAAGCACATCCCGGCGTTATTCGCTGACAGCCAAATAGAGATTCGGCTCTTTCCCGGCGAGGTCCTGCTCCGCCATCCTCACGACAGGCCGCCAGTGCCGGACTCGCTCTGGGAGTGGCTACAGACCACGTCCGAGAGCTATTGCCTCTTGCCGGGCATGTCCCTACCCTGGAGCTCGGCCCAGCCTGCCGAAGGGGGTTTGATCGTCGCCCCCATGCTCACCGGCGAAGGACCAGACCCGATTGGTGGCATCTATGTCGCCCGGGACCGCGATTCCGGCGCCATGGCCGATCTGTTGCCCATGGTCAAGTCTCTGGCCGCCCAGATAGCGTCCGCACTGCACAGCGCCGAGATCTATGCCCAGACACAGGCCCACCAAACCATCGCCCGAGAACTGGCTATGGCAGGCCAGATCCAGGCCAGCTTCCTGCCGAGTTCGCTGCCATCCCTGCCTGGCTGGCAGCTCGCCGTGACCCTCGAACCAGCCAGAGAGACCTCTGGTGACTTTTACGATTTCATCCCTCTGCCCGAGGGGCACCTGGGCCTGGTGATCGCCGATGTGTCAGATAAGGGAATGGGCGCCGCCCTGTACATGGCCCTCAGCCGTACCCTCATCCGTACCTATGCGGCCGAGTTCCCCACCCGGCCAGACCTTGTGCTCAGTGCCACCAGCCGTCGCATCTTGGAAGATGCGCGGGCCGGGCTATTCGTCACCGTCTTCTATGGCATCCTGGAGCCAGCAACCGGCTTGCTGCGTTACTGCAATGCCGGGCATAACCCACCCTATGTCTTTGACACCCAGGCCAGCGATGCCGTACAGGTCCTCGGCAAAACCGGCATGGCCCTGGGGGCCATTCAGGACACAACCTGGTCCCACAGTACCGTATGCCTCGACCCTGGGAACACGCTGATCCTTTACACCGACGGAATCACCGAGGCGCAGGATGAACAGGGAAACTTTTTTGGGCGTCAGCGCCTGCTCTCCATCCTGCAGGCTGAAGCAACGGTCCCCAGGCCTCACAAGCACGCAGTCTTGCACATACAAGAGGCTCTTCTCGGAGAGGTCCGTGGGTTCATGGGCTCAGCACCCCAGCACGATGATATGAGCCTGATGATCCTGGCTCGAGATCCCTGAGCCCAACTCTGTTGTCATCATCGCCTACCGGCATTGACAAGAAGTCACTTTCCAAGGTACAATTACAGATGAGCGATGACCGCCGAGGTCGCGGCCATCTGGGAGGAGGAGGCATGAGCGTGTCGCACCCTATTCGAGTCATGATCGTCGACGACCACAGCATGGTCCGTCGGGGGCTGGCGACCATCCTGAAGGTACGACCCGACCTGGAACTAGTTGGAGAGGCCAGCAACGGTAGAGAAGCCTTGGAACTGTGCCAGAAGGCCCATCCCGATGTAGTCCTCATGGACCTGGTGATGCCAGAAATGGGTGGGGCCGAGGCCACGCAGCTCATCCGCGAGCAATGCCCCGATATCGAGATCATTGCCTTGACCAGTTTCCAGGAGAAAGAACTGGTTCGCGAAGCCCTTCAGGCCGGGGCCATCAGCTACCTCCTCAAGAACGTCTCCGCCGAGGACCTGGCTGCTGCCATTCGCGAAGCACACGCCGGCCGGTCCACCCTGGCCCCGGAGGCGATCCAGGTGTTAATCACCGCTGACAGACCAAGCCCTGCTCTCCAGCAGGATGCATCCGAAGTGTATGGGCTCACTCCCCGTGAGCGCGAGGTACTGGCCCTGATGGTAGAAGGCCTGAACAACCCCGAGATAGCCGAACGCCTGGTCGTGAGCCGCTCCACGGCCAAGGCCCACGTCAGCAATATCTTGTCCAAACTCGGCGTCTCCAACCGCGCAGAGGCCATCGCACTGGCACTCCAGCACAACCTCTCCGGTGGTGCCAGCAGCCATTGGGACTCTGACCGAGAAAAAGCCTAACCACCCTCGAAAAATAGGCCACCTGGCCAACGAATATTCCCCAGATGGCCGATGCCTCTGGCGAAACTATGCGCTATACTAAGATCTCGTCGACGACCACATTGCGAGGTGAAATGCGTATGCGCATCCTGATAGCCGATCCCCAGCCAAAGGTTCGGTTTGCACTACGCGTACTGCTGGAGCAGCAGCGAGGGCTAGAGGTCGTGGGTGAAGCAGGCGATGCCGAAAGTTTGGTGGGTCAGGTGGAAAACTCCTGCCCTGACGCGGTGCTGCTCGGTTGGGAACTGTCAGGGATACCATTGGAGCGCCTCATGCACGAGCTGCGCGAGGCCTGCCCCCAGTTGGTTGTGATCGCCCTCAGCGGACGTCTGGAAGCCAAGCGCGCTTCCGCCGCCCTCGGGGCTGACGCCTTTGTCAGCAAATCGAATCCCCCTGAACAACTGCTCGCAGCCATTGCGTCTTGTGAGTGTCAGACGCAGACAGATTCGCAGGCCGCCCGGGACTCGAAAAAACGAACGGTTTCCCCTCCAAAAGCGTAATACTGATGAACCCGGTTGTCAAGCGCCAGTGGGGCTAACATGCGTCTCATGAGAGGGAGTCTGCGCAACAAAATCATTGCCTGGTCGTTTGTGCCGACGGCCATCATTCTGGTCACTGTGGCCCTGGTCAGTCTGTACACCTACCAGCGAGTGACCGAAAATCTGGTGATAGAGCGCGACCGTGAGTTGACGCGCCTGTCGGCCCAGCTTCTTGCCAGCGAGCTCGCCGCATACACCGATCCTTTGGCAGACCAGTTCCTGGCCATCTTTGACGGCGTGATTGTCTTTGATGCGAAAGGCGAGGTTCTCCTCGCGGATCCGATACAATACGAAGTGAGAAGGCCGAACTGGTTCAAGGAACTCTCACTGCCACAGGCATCTCGATCCGACCGGCCTGTATTCTCCGACGTCGTCGTAGACAGGCTGTATGGCGAAAAGATCGTTGTCGTCGTCATCCCCCGCGCCGGTCAGGATGGACAGTATGCCGGCGGCATGGCCGGCTTCTTTCGGCTGGACAGAGAGACCGATAGCGCCCTCGCCAGCAGCATCGAAAAACTGCGCCGGAGGGAAAACAACTGCATCTACCTGGTGGATGGCCATGGGCACGTCATCTACCATTCCAATCCCCACTACGTAGGCGAGGATTTCTCCACCCAAACAGTCGTGGAGCTTGTGCTCGACGGCTTTGCAGGTGCCCACCGGACCCAAGATCCGGAGGGCCAGGAGATCGTCGCCAGCTTTGCCCCAGTGCCCGGCACGCCCTGGGGCCTCGTCACCGAGGAAAGCTGGGCCCGGCTGACACAGGCCAGCCGGCGATACGGACAGTTTCTGTTTCTCCTGCTCGGCTTGGGCGTGGTCGTGCCGATCGCCATTGTCACAGTGGGCGTCAGACGGATTACTCAGCCCATTACGCAGCTCATCCGTGCCGCCCAGGAGATTGCCGGTGGCCATTTCGGCCGTCGGATCAACGCTGCCACCGGCGACGAGCTGGAGGAATTGGCCGGTCAGTTCAACCTGATGGCCGCCCAGCTCCAGGAGTCATACACCCAGTTGGAGCGAAAGGTGGCCGACCGGACTAAGGAGCTGGCCACACTGAACGCCATCGCTGCCCAGGTCAGCCACTCCTTGGACCTGGAAGAGGTTCTGAACAACGCCCTGGATGAAGTGTTGGAAGCCGTGCACATGGATGCAGGACAGGCATTCCAGCTAGAGGAAGAGACGCAGACCCTGATCCCCATCGCTCACCGGGGACTCTCCGAGCCGTTCACCAAAAACACCGCCAGGCTACCCTTGGGATCCAGCCTGGCCGGAGAGGCAGCCGAGAGAGAAGAACCGATTGTGGGCCACCTGGCCGACTACCCAGAGGGAGACCTACGCAGCCTGCTCGAACGGGAAGGGCTGCAAACCATGATCAGCGTTCCACTCGTCGCCCAGGGAAGGATGGTAGGAGCCCTCAACCTGGGGAGCCATACCTGGCGTTCCATCATGCCAGAAGAATTGTCTCTGCTGGCCTCTATTGGCCACCAGATAGGCGTCGCCGTGGAGAATGCACGCCTCTACGAACAGGCTCAGCAACTTGCAATCATGAAAGAACGGAATCGCCTGGCGCGCGACTTGCACGACTCAGTGACGCAGGCGCTTTACGGCGTGACGCTGTATGCCGAGGCAGGAGCCCGGCAGTTGCTCTCGGGAGACTCGGACATGGTCGCAGAGCATCTGTACGAGATCCGGACCACAGCCCAGGAGTCGCTACGCGAGATGCGGCTACTCATCTTTGAGTTGCGCCTGCCCATGCTCAAGACTGAGGGCCTGGCAGCAGCCCTGCAAGCCAGGCTTGACTCGGTCGAGGCACGAGTCGGTTTGGAAACCGACTTTAGGGTTGAGGGGGACGGCCCGCTCTCCCCGGAGGTCGAAGAAGGGCTTTACCGCATCGCCCAGGAGGCGTTGAATAACACACTCAAACACGCCCAGGCCCGGACCGTTTCGGTGCTCCTGCACCACAATCACCGGACCGTGACCTTGGAGATCGCCGACGACGGGATAGGCTTTGAACCCATGGAAGCCCGGGAACGGGGCGGGTTCGGCCTTCGCGGTATGGAGGAGCGGGCCACTCGGATGGGAGGAAGCCTTTCTGTGCACAGCAATCCAGGAGAAGGAACCAACGTCAAAGTGGAGGTGCATCAATGAGCGATCGAGACGATATGGCTCGGCTAGATCCCCCACCACAGCCCACCCAACTGGACGCGATCAGGGTATTGATAGCCGACGACCACGCGATTGTTCGCAAGGGGATCCGCGCGCTGCTGGCAACCGAACCACAGATAGAGGTAGTGGGCGAGGCAAATGATGGGCTCGATGCTATTTCGGCCGCCCGCAGACTCGAGCCGGACGTGATCCTGATGGACCTGGTCATGCCCGGTATGGATGGTCTTGAAGCTACTCGCCGCCTCACAGCTTGCCAGCCTGCAGCCCGCATCCTGGTCCTGACCAGCTTCCATGGCGACGACAAGG
>JASFHU010000064.1:0-11966 GCA_050123055.1 Anaerolineae bacterium | reverse complement strand
AGTCCCTCATCGAATCTCCCGTGCCTGCCGTACGCACCCCGAGCACCGCCGAGGGGGGACGCCGCCTACTGCTCCTCATCCTCGACGGTTGGGGGATCGGCGACGGCGGGCCCGGCGATCTGATCGCCCAGGCCAACACGCCGGTGATGGATCACCTGCTGGCAACGTGGCCCAACGTCCAGCTCACCGCCTCCGGCCCCGCCGTGGGCATGCCGCCGGGCACGGTGGGCAATTCCGAATCGGGACACCTGCACATCGGAGCCGGGCGCGTGGTGCCTGCCGATCGGGTACGCATCAACCAGGCCTTGGAAGATGGCTCCTTTTACGAAAACGATGCCTTTGGTTGGGCCATGCGGGGCGCCAAACGCGATGGCACCCGGCTGCACCTGCTGGGCATCGTCTCCTTTTATAGCTCCCACGGCTCGGTGGACCACCTGCTGGCCCTGATGGAGATGGCCCGCCGCGAGGGCCTGTCCGAGGTCTATATCCACTCCATGCTCGGCCGACGCGGCGAGCGCCCCGAAAGCGGCGCCATCTATATCGAGCAGGTGGAACGGGAGGCAGAACGCCTCGGTGTGGGCCAGATGGCGACCGTCATCGGGCGGTTCTGGTCACTGGACCGCGAGGAGCACTGGGATCGTATCGAAAAGACCTACCGCATGCTGGTAGAGGGCCAGGGCCAGCCGGTCCGGGGATGAACCCGGGTTCCCAGGACTTCAGGGTTCACAACTTGAATCGTAGCCCTACGGCCGCACTTCCACGATGCCGATGGTCAAGATCTCACCGCTGGCATCGCCTTGCCCATTGTACCAGGTCAGGTTCTCGCCTTTCTCCAGATCATACATGCCAGTGACGATCCGGTAGTGGCCTGGCGGTGCGTCGGCCTGGATGGGTAGATCGATTCGCTCGCCTACCAGATCGCCCGCTCGCCAGGTCGTGGTTGGGCAGCCGCCCTCGCACGGCAGGCGGTCGACCTGCCCCGCCTTATCCCCTTGGTTGAGCGCCTGGACAAAGAAGGTGTAGGACGCATCCATCTCGGCCAGCGCCCGCCAATAGAGAGCCAGCGAAAGCATTTCGCCCGGGCGAACGGAATCCCCTTCAAGCTGGGCGGCAACCAACGAGATCTCGTCTCCCAGACGTGGTCGATCCTCCAGCGCCGGGGCCGGCAGGCGCGCGACCTCGAAGCGCTGCCCGGCCGGCAGCGCAAGATCCAGGCTCACGTTGCCCACCTGGAAGCGGGCTGCGACAGCGTCCGGATCCCCGGCGCCGATGCCCCACGTTGCACCTTGACCTGCCTCGACCTGGCCTTTCGCCGGAACTCCCCACACCCACAAGCCGCCGTCGTAGGCGTCCTGCCACGCCTCGGTGAGCAGAGGATCCGTCAGCGCGGCCGCCTCGTCGGAGCGCGCCATCGCCTCCAGGGCCTGGGCTGCCTGTGCGGCGTCGCCCGTCGGGGCGTAGAGCAGCAGCAGCAGGATCGCAGCCAGCCCCAACAGGGCCAGCAGCCCCCCGCTGGCCCAGGTGCCGGCCCGCCTGCCCGACAACCGGCCCTTTGCCGCTGCCCACACCACTATCGCCGCTGCCACGACCACGAGTACGCCAGCGAGCAACGCCAGCCAGTGGATGGTACCCGCCCGCGCCCAGCCCAGGTCCAGGTTCTCCAGCCGGACGTAGGCGACCTGCCGCAGCAGCGGGCTATAGGCAGGGTCAAAGAGGGTCGCCGGATGGTAGAGCCCCAGTTCGGCAAATACCTCTTCCAGATAGAGGTTGAAATCCACCGCCACCCCCACCAGCTGCACAGCCACGCTGGCCGCCGCCAGTGCTCCCAGCGCGATAGCCAGCGCACGACGCCGGGTGGCTGCCTCCAGCGCGGGCGCCAGGGGGAGGACCGCAAAGGGCAAGATGGTCACCAAAAAGCGCGGTCCCCAGGCATGCCCCGCCCACCACAGGAACCAGGAGGCGTAAAAGGCAAGGTTGCCCAGTACCACGGCCGCGACCAGGAGGGCCTCAGGCCGGTGGCGCCGGTAAAAGGCCGGCCACGCAACCAGCGCGGCGAACAGCAGGGGATTGTACCAGAACAGGCCCTTGCCGGGGCTCAGCGTCAGCCCATACAAACCCTCGAAAAAGGGGGTTGCAAAGCGCTCTTCGGGCAGGTAACCGGTGGTCAGCGGACTGCCGAACCGGAGCCAGTTATACCAGCCGCTGATCGCCAGGGCAGCCAAAACTGGCCCTGCAAAGAGGAGGATGGGGCCGGCGTAGGCTCGCCATTTGCGTCCGTGATGGCCATAGATGTAGGCCAGGAGGAGCAGACCCAGAAACGGCGCGACGATGGCGTTGTTCAGACGCGCCAGCAGGGCCAGCCCCAGGCCAGCACTGGCCAGCAAGATGCTCCACCCGCCCTGCCGGTCGCGGTAGCGGACCGAGAAGTAAAAGCTGGCCATTAACCCCAGGCCAGCCAGGGGCTCGCTGAATAGCGTTCGGGCGTAGGGCCAGGCCATCGTCCCCAGGCCGTAGGCCAGGGCCACTGCCAGGGCTACCCCCAGGCCGTATCTTAGCCGCCGGAGGAGCAGGTAGATCAGCACGCCGGTCAGGGCCGTGCCAAGCCCATTTGTCAGCATGGCTGCCTGGACGTTGCCCATCCGGTTGGCTTGCACGGCCAGCCAGTAGGCTGGCAAGGCAGCCAGGCTCGTGCCGATCCCCTTTCGCGAGTAGAGGTGCCCATCAGGGCCGTAGGATCCCTGCTGCTCGCCCATCCAGCGCATCAGCTCGATGTCCCATGCGCCCCGTCTGGCCAGGCTGTCGGTCACGGCCAGCATCGACATCTCGTCGCTGGAGTGATAGCGCCCGCTAAAAGTCAATAGGTAGGTGCTGAACAGCAGCGCAAACAGGCCCAGGCCGATGGTGCCATCACGGCGACCGCTCATTGCGTGTCCCATCCCGAGAGCTGCCAGCCGTCGAACTCGAACTGGCCCAGAGATGGGTGACGCTCGGCCATCCAGGCGTGGAGAGGGGAATCGGCCGGGGCATAGACCCAGGTCTGGGTGTGCCCCTCGACCGCGCGAGCCAGGCGCGGCTCCCAATCTGGAAACCACCAGTCGGTCTGGACCGAACTCACGTCCAGGTCACGCTGCAGGTAGGGGTAGGTCGCGTCAAAGACATCCTGTGTCCTGGCAGCTTCGTCACCGCCGACGACGAGTCGGGCGCCAGGCAATGCTTCCCTGGTCACGGTCTCCATCCATGGGCGATGCGGGCTGGCCTCCAGGCGGCTCTGGTAGAAGGCATCGTAGGCCAGGGGCAGGGCCACCAGGCCCAGGATGGTCAGCAGGAGCGACACGCCCAGGCACAGGCGGCGGCTCCAGTAGACCGAGATCGGCTGGCTCAGGGCCATGCGCCCATATTCGACCGCCAACAGGATCAGAAGCCCGGTGCGGGTCAGCACGGCACCGACCAGCAGCCAGGTCTGTCCGGGCAACAGCGTAAAGAACACCGGGCTTTCGACAATGTTCACGATGCTGAGGAGCAGGGCATAGATGATGCCGCGCCCTCCAGGTAGCAGCAGGATGACAAAGGGCAGCAACCAGACGAGGAACTGAGGACTGTAGCCCTTGAGATAGAGGGTGACCAGGTTCATCGTCAGGCCGGTAAAGGCCACGACGCGGCGGTCATCTTGCCAATCGATGGGTCGCGTCCACAGCCAGAGGTAGATCAAGGCAAAGCCCGCCGAAATGACGAGCCAGGGAAGCGTGCTGGGATGTTGCCCGGCACCGGCTTCGGCCGGGTCAAAACGGTTGGCCCCACCTGCCATCCCAAACCCAGTGTACCCTTCCAGCAGGGCCCAGACCGTTTCCCACGAGCTCCGCTCAAAGTTGATGGTCCACGACAGGGTAAATAGATCCGGGTTGAGCAGTGCAAAGGGCACGGCCACGATGGCGATGGTCAACAGGGTAACCCCGACCAGGATGGCTCTCCGTCGCCAGGTTGGCTCCCGCCAGAAGGCGACCGGGACGACGATGATTGGCCAGAGTTTGATCATGAAGCCCAGGCCGGCGGCAACGCCACTGGCCAGCGGGTGACGGACCAGAGTGAGATAGAGGGCCAGGAGGAGAAAGGTAAGGCCAAACAGGTCGAACCAGCCGAGCATGATCAGCAGCGGTACAAAGAGCAGGCCATAGATCCAGCTCACCCGTATGGCGATCTCTCGATCGTAGAGTCGCCTGGCAATGAGGTAGATCAAGAGCAGGTTGGCCGTCTCGCAGAGGAGCAGAAACGTTGCCAATAGGATATTGAACCAGAAGCCTGGCCCAGCCCAGCCTGGTAGCAGCAGGCTCAGTTGGTAGATGCCGACCGAGATCCAGGGAAAGAGGGGTGGATATTCCATCCAATAGTGGACGGAGGGGTAGAATCCCTGGGAAGCATAGGATGCCAGCAGCCGGTAGAAGGTAAAGTCAGAGACATCGGTGATGTAGCCGCCGGGCCTGACCAGCAGCACGGCCATGAGCCGGAAGGCGATGAAGGTGAGGAGGACGTAAAGGAGAGGATGTGTGGACTTGGTCTTGGTCGATTTCGAGTTCATGGTCATACCGAGGGCGAGCTAGTCGCCCTCCAAAAAGCAGACAATGCCCTGCGCCACGCCCTGGGCCGCTTTGAAGGAATTGTCTGTCAGCAGTTCGCGGTCTGCGCCCATAAAGCCCAGCTCAATGATCGCTCCTGGTGTTTCGGGGTCGATCTCGTTGAAGGCGTGGTAAACGGTCATGTCGTAGGTGATGCTATTCCTGTGGAAAGCGAGCCCTGTTTCCTTGCCATACTCGGTGATCAGACAGGCCACCAGGTGATCCTCCTTGTCGGGGATGGCGCTGGCAGCCACACGCGCCACCTTAAAGCCCGAGGCCTCCGGCACATTGCAGGCATCGGCGTGGATCGAGACGAACGTGTCTGCCACGTACCCCTGGAGTTTGGGCGAGAACTCGGCCAGGAGTTCGGCTTCGTAGCCTGCATCCTGCAAGATCGCGACCACGCTCGAGGCCACGTCCAGGTTGATCGTCACCTCCTGCAGTCCATCGTCACACATGGCGCCTACGTCGCTTTTCCAGTGGCCGGCCACAACGCCGACCTTTGGAGGACTTGGCGTTGGGCTGGGTGTAGGACTGAGCTCTGGCGTGTCGGTGGGCTGCGGCGTGCCGCTGGGGCGTGGCGTGCGGCTGGGGCGTGGGGTCCGGGTTGGCTGGGCAACCGCCGTCGAGTCAGAACTGGAGCCGTTTGCTGAAGGGGTTCCAGCCGGTGCTCCGGCCGCCAGCCAGACCACGTATGCAACTCCGAGCAAGAAGGCAAGGACCAACAGGCCAACCGTCCGTGTTGACCCGTCCAACGATCTTCTAGTCAAGTTTCCCCCATTTGGCTAAGTGCAAGAGATCATACCCCCAACCGCCAAATTAGTCAAGCCCGTGGTACGGAAGCTGCCGCTAGCCGAAGGTCTCCGTACCTCATTGATGGCCGAAGGTCCCCGGGACCACCTCTGAGTGGTCTCCAGATTGAGGGCACCTGCCAAGGCGCAAGAAAAGGGGGTAGCTAAGCGCTACCCCCTGGTCAATGCCAAACGTCTGCCCTGCGATCGGACTAGAGATTCAAAAGATCCAACCCCATCCCCAGTTCAGGCAACTGCTCCTGCTCCTCCTCTTTGCCAAAGTGCAGCGCCTCTTCTTCCTCGCCCAGCACCTCCACAGACAGACCCAGCGACTGGAGTTCCTTGACCAACACGCGGAATCCCTCCGGCACGCCCGGTTCGACGATCTCCTCACCCTTGACGATGGCCTCGTAGGTCTTGGTCCGGCCCTGCACATCGTCCGATTTCACTGTAAGCATCTCCTGCAGCGTGTAGGCTGCGCCATAGGCCTCCAGCGCCCATACCTCCATCTCGCCGAAGCGCTGGCCGCCGAACTGCGCTTTGCCGCCCAGTGGCTGCTGTGTCACCAGCGAATAGGGACCCGTGGAGCGAGCGTGGACCTTGTCCTCCACCAGGTGGGCCAACTTCATCATCGAGATCACGCCAACGGTCACCGGCTGGTCAAAGGGCTCTCCTGTCTTGCCATCGTAGAGGAGCACCTTGCCCGTGACGGGCATCGGCTGTCCAGTTTGTTGGCTGAGCCTGACGGCAACCAACTGCACCTCATTGTCATCTTCCGGTTCAAGGGACAGGTCCTCGGGCCAGGGCTGGTCTGCCTTGTCCATTTCTTCCTGCATAAACTGGATCCACTCCCGCAGGCAGACGATGCGGGCTCGCTCCCGCCTTCTGACGCGTTCCGCCTCGGGCAGGGGGTCAAAACTGAAGGAGATGATCCGATCTGGATCGTAACCCTTTTCGGTCAGCCATTCCTGCAACACGATCTGGCGGGCATAGGTGCGGTCCCGGACGAGCGCTTCCTCATCGTAGCCTTTCCCACCCAGCCAGTGGAGCAAGTAGTAGCCCAAGGCTTCCTCATCGGTCACGTACTCCGGATCCATCTCTTCCTCACCGGCCCAGGCCCAGACTCGCTCCCCAAAGACGTCCCAGGCGCGATCCATGAGCCAGGCTCGGGCCAGCTCAGCCTGGATCTCGAGCTCGTCGGCTCCGTCAAAAACGGGCGAGACGGCCTTGAAGCCAAGCCGGTCGGCTGCCCAGCCGAGGTGTGTTTCCAGGATCTGGCCGATGTTCATACGGGCCGGAACGCCCAAGGGGTTGAGGATCAGTTGCACCGCTGTCCCATCGGGCAGGAAGGGCATATCTTCGATGGGGACCACCTGGCTGATGACGCCTTTGTTCCCGTGGCGGCCAGCCATCTTGTCTCCCTCAGTCACTTTGCGGCGCTGTGCAACCATGATCCGCACTGTCCTATCCACGCCAGCCGGCATGTCGCGATGCTCTTCACGCGAGAACTCTTTGATGTCCACCACGATCCCGTGTTCACCGTGGGGCAGCCGCAGGCTGGAATCCTTGACCTCTCGAGCCTTTTCGCCAAAGATGGCTCGCAGCAGCTTTTCCTCGGGCGTTAGCTCGGTCTCGCCTTTGGGCGTGATCTTGCCAACCAGGATGTCGCCAGGTCCCACCTCGGCGCCGATGCGGATGACGCCGGTCTCATCCAGGTCCTTGAGCGCATCTTCACCCACGTTGGGAATGTCTCGTGTGATCTCCTCGGGGCCCAGTTTGGTGTCGCGGGCCTCGACTTCGTGCTTTTCGATGTGGATCGACGTAAACTTGTCGTCGCGGACCACCTGCTCGCTGATCAGCACGGCATCCTCATAGTTGCCGCCCTCCCAGCTCATAAAGGCCACCAGGACGTTTTGGCCCAGGGCCAATTCCCCCAGCTCTGTGGAGGACGAGTCGGCCAGTACATCTCCGGTCTCGACCCGCTGACCCTTGTACACGATCGGCTGCTGATCGAGGCAGGTGCTTTGATTGGAGCGCTGGAACCGTCGCAGCTTGTAGGTGCGGCGGCCATTGTCCCCCTGTACCACGATCGAGTTGCCCGTGATGCTCACTACCTCGCCCGGCTCCTCGGCGATGACGATCTGGCCGGAATCGACGGCGACCTGCGCTTCGATACCGGTGCCGACCAGGGGCGCATCGGGCTGGACCAGCGGCACGGCCTGGCGCTGCATGTTGGATCCCATCAGCGCGCGGTTGGCGTCGTCGTGCTCCAGGAAGGGGATCAGCGCGGCCGTGACGCCCACAATCTGCTTGGGCGACACGTCCATATAGTTGACTTTGCTCACCGACTCTTCCAGGAACTCTTGCATGCGCCGCACCGACACCCGATCGTTGACGAATTGGCCCTGCATATCCAACTCCGCGTTGGCCTGGGCGATGGTGAACTGATCCTCTTCGTCGGCCGACAGGTAGGTGATCTCGTCGGTGGCCATGGGCCGAATCTCGATCTCTGGCAGGTCAGCAAACAGCCCTTCCAGGCGCTCCGCGGTTTCCTCGTCCACGCGTTGGTTCGCCTGGGCGATCACCTCGCCTGTGGGCGGATCCACGATCTGCTCTCGTATCGTCTTGCCCACCAGCCGCTTCTTGCGGTTTGGCACACTGTGGATCACTTTGCGATACGGTGTTTCGATGAAGCCGTATTCGTTGATCCGGGCGTAGGTACCCATCGAGCCAATCAATCCGATGTTGGGACCCTCGGGTGTTTCAATAGGGCAGATCCGTCCATAGTGGGAGTGATGCACGTCGCGCACGTCAAATCCAGCCCGCTCGCGCCGCAGACCACCCGGCCCCAGGGCGCTGAGCCGCCGCTTGTGCGTCAGCTCGTCCAGCGGGTTGGTCTGTTGCATGAACTGCGAAAGCTGGCTGCCGCCAAAGAACTCTCGCGTGGACGCCACTACCGGCCGCACATTGATCAATGAGATGGGCGTCATCTGCTCCGGCTCGCGGATACTCATTCTCTCGCGAACCACCCGCTCCATACGCAACAGGCCGATGCGCAACTGGTTCTGGATCAACTCGCCCATGGTCTTGACCCGGCGGTTGCCCAGGTGGTCAATGTCATCCGGACCCTCGATCCCGTTGTTGATCTGCATGATACGCTCCACCACATTGACCAGATCCTCTGGGGTCAGGGTTCGCTTTTCCAGGGGCACATCCAATCCCAGCCGCTTGTTGAGCTTGTGACGTCCCACCCGCCCCAGGTCGTAGCGACGCGGCGTAAAGAGAAGTGACTCCAGGAACCCCTTGGCATTGTCCAGCGTGGGCGGGTCTCCGGGGCGCAGCTTTTTGTAAAACTCGATCAGGGCTTCCTCTACGTCCTTGGTCGGATCCCGCTCGATCGTAGCCTCGATATAAGGGTGTTCGGGCATCACGTCCGCCCTTTGGAAGAGCTCGTGCAGCTCTTCGTCGGTGCCAAAACCCACGGCTCGTAGCAGGATCGTCACCGGCAGCTTGCGCTTCCGATCCACCTTGACCGATAGAATGTCCCGTTTGGCCGTCTCAAACTCCAGCCAGGCACCGCGATTGGGAATCAGCTTGGCCATGCACAGCTCGCGACCCGTAATGCGGTCCTCCTGTACCGAAAAGTACACGCCTGGCGAGCGGATGAGCTGGCTCACCACTACGCGCTCCGCGCCGTTGATGATGAAGGTGCCGTTATCGGTCATCAACGGGAAATCGCCCATGAACACGTCCTGGGTTGTCCACTCGTCGCTTTCTTTGTTCCATAGGGCAACCCGGACGTACAGAGGGATAGCATACGTGATGTCTCGCTCCAGGCACTCACGCTGTGTGTATTTGGCTTCCTCAAAGCGGTACTCCAGCCCCAGCTTTTCGTTGATCTCCTCGTTAAAGCCGGGAAAGTGGAGTTCGAGGTTGCCATTAAAACTCTGGATCGGCGAGACCTCGTCGAACAGTTCGCGCAGTCCCTCGTCTTGGAATGCTTGGTACGATTCCAACTGGACCTCGATCAGGTCCGGCAAAGGCAAGACATCGGGAATACGCGCGTACGACTTTCGTCGTGGCAGATTGGGCATTCGTCACACTCCTTGGCAACTGGCCTGGCGAAGGCTCCGTGCTTCTACCAAGCTCCAGGTTCATCATTGCGCCTGTCATCACAAGCGGGGAGGCTCCATAGCCACTGAGGGAAAACCGGCAACACAAGTTTGGCTTCAAGGTTCAACTCATCCAGGCGCACGAAAATGCTCGCGGCCTACTTCTGACCGCGAATTCACATTATATCCACCCACTTTATTTTTGTCAAATCTGGATGAGGGGATGACCGCAACTCAGAACATAGCTCGATACAGATTCAAAGCCGCGCCGGCCTCTCCCTGAGAGAACAAGATGAACAGCAGGCTGAGGATGATAATCACCACGATGACCACCAGCGCAACCCGAATCCAACTGATGGGCGCCTGCCCTTGCACCTCACCGGTCTGGCCGTTGATCAGAAAGTGATACACCTTGCCCCGATAACGATACGAGGCGATCCACACTGGAAAGAGGACATGTTTATAGGTCATGTTGGAAAAGGCCGTGTCCACCTGCAGGTTGCGGTGGGTATCCCCTGGCACCTCGTTGGCGCAGGCCATCCGCACCCGTTGATCGATGATTGCCTGACCAGTTTCCCACCCCCCTCGCAGATCTATGGTATAGGCCTCAGCTCCCCAGCCTGAAAGGAACCCTGGCTCGTAGGGTACCAGTGTCTTGGTATCGAAGGGATAGACCCGCTCGATCATGGCCCGCTCTACACTTTCCGTGGCCGGCACCAACACCTCGTCAAAGTAGAGCTGCAGCGAGCCCGAAGCCGGCACCCAGCGGATCTTTTGTACCTGCCGCGTGCGCTCCACTCGCCTGCCCTCGTCATCCGTCGCCCAGTAGCGCTCGTTTTCATAGTAAAAGTGGCCCGCTTCGGCCTGCCACCACGAGGACGTGTAGGCATCAAAAGTCCAGAAGGGCAGGTAGACCCCCTGTAGTTTGGCCTCTGCATCCTTGGCGATCTTTTTCACCGGGCTGGGCCGAAAGAACCCCCTGCCCAGCCAGCCGCGAAAGAGAACCACCGCCTTGCCCTGGTCGACCTTGAAAGGAAGCAGCGATTCCGGTTTGATCACCTGGGTCACTTCCTCCTGGGGCACCACCTTGTTGGAACCACAGAAGGCGCACTCTGTCGATATGACGTTGGCGTCTACGGTGTTGACCGCACCGCAGTTCTCGCACTTCATCGAGCGTTTGTCATCGCCATAGCCCGTTTCGTGCGGCGAGTCCATCATCTCCTGCAGGGCCATCTCCAGGCTGTGCTCCTGGATCGCTTCCTGTGTAGTGGGAACGGTCGAGGTGTGCCCGCAATAGGCGCACAACAACTGGCCGTGCTCCGCATCGAAATCCATCTCTGCGCCACACGAGGGACACGGGAACTTGTGGGCTTTGTCTTCAGATGACATGTTGCAGATCCCTCCTTACGAGCTCAAAACAGGGCCGGGTGCTTGGCATTATAGCACACCAGGCGTGATCATACAACTTGTGTTTGGCTCACCATCCATCAATGGGTCCCCTCTTTGACACTGATCCCCCCATCGGGTACAATCAGGTGCAGAGCGGCAGGTTGGCCACTGATCGGGGGGCGATCTGTTACGCTCCAGAGGGTTTTCACTGGCGGCCATGGCCACCTGAGTATCCTGGTTCTGACTCGCACTGGAGAAAGGAGCCAACTCCATGCCTGTGGATGCTGAATACAATCACACCATCATGGATCTACCCGCCAGCGAGCGGCCGCGAGAGCGCCTGTTGCAGTACGGGGCCAGCGCGCTCTCGACTGCCGAGTTGCTGGCCATCATCTTGCGCACCGGTACCCGCGACATGAACGTGATCCGCCTCTCACATCATCTCCTGGTAACCTATGACAGCCTGGCCGGGCTCGTGCGAGCCAGTACGGCGGAACTGGCGTCTGCGAAGGGGCTTGGGCCCGCCAAGGTGGCCCAGCTCAAGGCCGCGCTGGAGCTGGGCCGCCGCATGCTCATCGAGTCCCCCGAGGAGCGCCCGCAGGTACGTTCCCCCTCCGATGCAGCCAATCTGGTGATGTCCGAGATGGGCTTGCTCGAGCAGGAACACCTGCGTGTCATGTTGCTCGACACGCGAAACTGCGTCCTGGCAACGCCAACCATCTATGTCGGTTCCTTGAACACCAGCTTGATCCGTGTCGGCGAGTTGTTTCGCGAGGCCATCCGCGCCAACTGCGCCTCGCTCATCGTCCTCCACAACCATCCCTCGGGCGATCCCACTCCCAGCCCCGAGGACGTAGCCGTGACCCGCCAGATCGTCGAGGCCGGCAAGCTCCTGGATGTCGAAGTGTTGGATCATCTGATCATCGGCCGGCAGCGCTTTGTCAGCTTGAAAGAAAGGGGCCTGGGCTTCAGCTAGTGGGTTTACCATGATCGCTGCTTTGTTCGATTTTGACGGCACGCTGTACACGGGCCATATCTGGCAGGACCTGGCAAGCCGCCACTGG
>JASFHU010000063.1:0-12224 GCA_050123055.1 Anaerolineae bacterium | reverse complement strand
CCAGAAAAACCGACTCTTGCAGATCGTGTGTCACCATCACTGCCGTAACCCGCTGCGCCCGCCAGACGCGCAACAGTTCCAGGTTCATCTGCTCGCGGCTCATGGCGTCGAGCGACCCGAACGGTTCATCCAGCAACAGAACCTCGGGCTGGCCGGCCAGTGCCCGGGCAATGGCCACCCGCTGGGCCATCCCGCCCGAAAGCTCGCGGGGATAGACCTGCTCGAAGCCATCCAATCCCACCAGTGCGAGCAGCTCTCGCGCTATCTGCTGCGCCCTGGGCCCCGGCGTTCCAGAGATCTCGAGCGGTAGCGTCACATTCCGCAGCACCGTTCGCCAGGGCATCAGGTTCACGTTCTGAAAGACATAGCCAACCTGGCGTCGCAAAGATCCAGGCAGCTCCTTCCCCATCTCAACCGTGCCCTCGGTTGGGGTTAACAGCCCCCCCAGGATGCGAAGCAGGGTGCTTTTCCCACACCCCGAGGGTCCGACGATGGCCACAAACTCCCCCTTGCCCACCGTCAGACCGATCCCGTCGAGCGCTTGTAGCTCTCCCTGTCTGCTGCGGTAGGTGTGGCGGATACCCTGGGCCACCAATGCAGGTTCCACCCTACGGTGTCACTTGCTCAATGAAATCGTTGGTGAACATCGTTGTCACGGCTGTGGCCGTGTCAATCAACCCCATCTCCCCCATGATGCGCTGTGCGGCCTGCCATTCGAGCTCGTCAGAGCGGCCCAATTCGGAGCTACCCACTTGCCAGAACTCGACGGACCGGTCCAGGATGGCGCGGTTGGTCGCTTCTGTTGCGGCATCGCTTGCCGCCTCGGGCACGTACTTGACAGAGATATCAAAAGCCTCTTCAGGAGATTCCAGTGTGAAGGCCAATCCCCTGACTGCTGCCCGGACCACGCCCTGGACCAGTTCAGGGTGATCCTGAATCGTTCGTTCGTTGGTAATCAGCCCGTTGGATATCAGATTGGCATAGTCGGCGACATAGATGGTATCCAGGGCCTGCCCGGCAGCTTCCATCTGTACGGGCTCGTTCATGGCATAACAAATGGCAGCATCCACCTGTCCCTCGCTCAGCGCCGCCACCTGGGTGTAGCCGATAGAGATCAGCTCCACATCAGTCTCGTCCAGGCCGACCGCGTCGAGGAAGGCCCGCCAACCGATGTAGCTGGCTCCATAGGTCGCCGGCGTGCCCACTCGCCGCCCGACGAGATCGAGCGGGTCCTGGATGCCTGTCTCTGCCAGGGAAACAACGCACACCGGGAATCGACGGTACCAGTTCATCACATAGACCACCGGGAGCTCCTGGCTGCGGGCCAGAATGACCTGATCACCACTGGCAATGGCGAACTGCAGCTCGTCGCTGCCCACCAGCTTGAGCAGGTCGGTCTCCCAGCCATAGTCAAACTCGATCTCGATCCCCTCGTCAGCAAAAAAGCCCTGGTCAACCGCCACGTAGAAGGGCGCAAACTGGACGTTGGGGATAAATCCCATGGCCAGCGTTACTTTCTGATCTGGCGTCTCTTTCTGGCTCTCACCACAGCCGGCCAGCAGGCTGGCTATGCCCAAGAGCAGCACCAGGCTCAGGACCGCCGGCACCTGATACCACATCTTCTTTTTCATCATACACTCACTTTCACCACAATCCCACCCCTGCCCCAGCCCACTCAGCCCACAACTGCACAGCCAGCATGGCAACGGAAAGGCCCACGACCAGCGGCCAGGCCCAGCGCCGCTCTGAAACCCCCGCCAGAGCAGCAGGCCAGATCAGATGCCACGACTGGCTGCGTGCCGCGCCCAGCAGAAAGGCTAGGACTGTTGCCGAGAAACAGACATTCCCCAATTGCTGGAAGGACCTCTCACCTCGCATGAACCGCCAGATCAGAACCGCGTAGGCGATGGCAAACAACGCCAACCCTATCCCCAGCGCCAAAGCGGGTAGATTGGCAGCCCCTTCACGCCAATTGGCGGGCCATAGTACCCGTTCCACAAGTCCCGATACCTGATCCAGTCCCCCGAAAGGGACAAACAGCAGGAAGGAAAGCGTCACCGCCATCAATCCCAGCCAGGCCATTGGCGACCACCGCCTGTGCCCGCGCTCCCGGCCCAGCCGTCGCCAGGTATACAGGGCAAAAAGTGGGAAAAAGATGACACTGACATACTTGATCCACACCGACAGGGTCAGAGCGCCCCAGGAACACAGCCAGCGCTCCCGCAGCAGCAGCCACAAGGACAATAACACCAAAGCCATCATCACGATGTCATTGTGTCCATCGCCCACGGCCATGAGCAAGACCAGGGGATTCCAGGCGAACAGATAGAGTCCCTCCAGCGCCGCGGTGGGCCGGAGCTGCCGAAGGATCTGCTCCAGGTACCAGGCACAGCCCAGATAGGCGACAACCGCCACCCCCTTGAGAAAGGCAAGGCCGGTGACCACGTCGTGCCGGCCCAGCGTTCCGGGAGCCGATATGAGCAGCCAGGCTGGCCCATAGACCGTGGGACGGGTGGCATAGAAAGTCGGGTAGGCGCGCACCAATGCGTCGTCAAAGTCAAGCGGCGCATCCACCAGGGGGTTCCCCCCCAGGTCGGTCAAGAGGTGTGCTCGACTCAGGTAGGAGAATAGATCGGACGTGATGGGCTGAAGCCAGAATAGGGTCAGGGCAAACAACCCAGCAAAGCTCCAGATCACCCACCGTCTCTCGCTCCCCCCACGAACGACGTACCACCCCCAGAGGTAGGCAGCCACCAAGACGCCGGTCCCGACCAGGCAACTCGCGAACGCGAAGCTTCCAGCACCCAGTAGCTCGGCCCAGCTTCGCAATCTCCCACCATAGGTCCACCAGGGCAGCCGCCAAGCAGCCACCAGGTAGACGCCTGCCGTGGCCAGTCCTGCAAAACTCAGCCTGCCCCGTCGCAGCGCCACTCCCCCCTCACTCCGTACGCTTCCAGCGCAGTAGCAACGCCTCGAAGACCGAGACGAGGCCGTACAGTACCAGGGCAATGGTCATCAGCACAAAGAGTGAGACAAACATGAGCGGGGTATCAAAGAGACCCCGGTTGGCCAGATTCACCAAAAAGCCCAGTCCACGATCGGATTGTGCAAACTCCCCCACCACCGCCCCGATGACCGAAAGGGTGACCCCGATCTTGAGTCCACCCATCACCACCGGCAGGGCCGCCGGCACCTCAAGGAACCGGAAAACCTGCCAGCGACTTGCTTGCAGGGAGCGCATCAGATCCATCAGGTCCTCCTCCACCGAGCGGAGGCCGATGATGGTGTTGATCAAGACCGGGAAAAAGATGGTCAGCGCACAGACCATCACCTTTGACAGCAGGCCAAAACCAAACCAAACGATCAGCAATGGCGCCAGGGCCACGATAGGCACCGATTGGCTGGCCACGATGTAGGGCGACAGAAACCTCTCGACGACCGGTGACTTGGCTAACACGTAACCCAATACCAAGGCAGCGGTCAGCCCCACGGCCAGCCCGCCCAAGATCTCGACCAACGTGACCGAGGTATGATACCACAGCGTCCCGTCTGTGGCAACTTGAACGAACTTGGCCCAGACCAACTGGGGGGTGGGGAGAAGGAAAGCAGGATAGTCGCCCAGACGCCCGATCAGAGCCCAGACGCCAACTAGCACGACCATCGCCACCGGTACCAGGAGTACCTCGGAACGTTGTCTGATCGTCCGTCGCATCATCTGCAGCCATCGCTCTGTGGCCCCTCGCGTTGCCAGATTTGGATGGCCGTGTTTCTTGTTCTGCAGTAGGCCCATGTCCAACAAGTCGCTCCAAAAAAGAACCGAAGACACAAGGTCTTCGGGGCTGCGGCCAAGTCATGGGTGCCGATATTCGCATTCAAGCTTGCCCGATGCCAACCACTCTCTCCCATCCGGACTATGGACACACCCAGAGAACTGCCTGCTGAAAACTGCAGGCTGTCATTGGGCGCAACCTCTACCGTCGGCCCCGGACTCTCACCGGGTCCACCTGCTCTTGGCAGGTTCGCGGGCTTGGCAGGATAGTTTCCCTGCCTCACCGCCGGTCGGGACTTGGCGTGAAACACGCCTCACCCTGCCCCGAAAGCTTTCGGTCGGCATCGATCCCACCCCGGGGACGGTTCAGATACGGCCCCGAGCACTGTCTGAGCACGGCCGGCCCAATGAGCAAAGCCGTTCACCGACAGGGTTTGATAGGATGAATGGAATTATACACCAAGGGGTCGGGGCTGTCAACAAATAGACAGCGCAATTGGCACTGATGGCGGTTTGTGGTACAATGAGCGCGACCAAGGGGCAGTCCAAACACAAGGCCGGCGCTCTGTGAGCGATGTTCCATCCTGTGCTGCTGTGCGCGGACCGGCCCCAGATCCGAGGGAATGGATGCCCATTCGACTTTTGCCGCCCGAAGTGGCAGGCAAGATCGCCGCCGGCGAGGTAGTGGAACGCCCCGCCTCGGTGGTCAAAGAGTTGCTCGAAAACAGCATCGATGCCGGGGCGACCGACGTCCACGTTGAGATCCGCGAGGGCGGACGTCGCCTGATCCGTGTGGCCGACAATGGCTGCGGCATACCGGCCGACGAGGTCGCCCTGGCCTTCTCTCGCCACGCCACCAGCAAACTAACAGACGTGGGGGACCTGGACCAGATCGCCACGTTGGGCTTTCGGGGCGAGGCGCTGGCCAGCATCGCTGCCGTGAGTCAGGTGACGCTGCTAACCCGCCCGCGCAGTCAGGAGGTTGGACAGCTCTTGCGCGTGACTGGGGGCCAGATCACCCACCAGGAAAGCCAGGGCTGTCCTGCTGGCAGTGTCGTCACAGTCGAGCACCTGTTCCGCAACATCCCCGCCCGCCTCAAGTTTCTGCGGCGGCCCCAGACCGAGACAGGCCACATCCACACCATCGTCAGCCATTACGCACTGGCCTATCCCGAACTCCGCCTCAGCCTGATCTCTGATGGCCGGCAGGCCTTTCGCACCACCGGCAAGGGGAGTCTGTACGACGTTCTGATTGCGGTTTATGGGCTGGAAGTGGCCGAGCAGATGCTAAAGGTAGACGAATCGGCAGACCTGCAGGCAGGCGACCGCGCTGGCCCCACCCGGCCCGTCATTCCTGTCTCTGGCTATACCAGCACCCCTGCCTTGCACCGGGCAAATCGAAGGTATATCACCTTTTTCGTCAACCGGCGCTGGATACAGGACCGCTCACTGGCCTATGCGGTGGCACAGGCATACCATACCCTGCTGCCGGTTGGCCGCCACCCATTGGCCGTGATCCTGCTGGAGATGGATCCTGCCGAAGTGGATGTGAACGTCCACCCCACGAAGCGCGAGGTCAAGTTCCGCGACGGCCGGAGCGTATTCAGCGCGGTGCAACGAGCGGTTCGACACACCCTGGTCGAGCGCGCACCGGTGCCAACGGTCACACACGGGCCACGCACCTGGCCTGCCCCTGACTGGGATCGCCGTCAAGCCCTCATGTCTGCCAGGCCCGGCGACCCTGCCTCTACCCAACTGGCTATGGAGCTCTACCGGCCAGGCGACCTCATGGGCCAGGACCGGGAACTTGAGCCGGTGGGCCCAGTGCGGCTGCCGTTGCTGCGGGTCGTTGGCCAGGTTGGACAAACCTACATTGTGTCAGAGGGGCCACAGGGCATGTATCTCATCGATCAGCACGCCGCGCACGAGCGAGTGCTCTATGAAGAGATGATGGCCGAGCACAGCAAGCAAGAAGTTGCCTCGCAGGCACTTCTGGAACCCCTGGCGCTGGACCTGGACCCCATGCTGGCCGGTGTGCTGGACGAACATCTGCCCATGCTCAATGCGACAGGCTTTGCCCTGGAGCCATTTGGTGGGACGGGCTATCTGGTGCGGGCAGTACCGTCTGTCCTGGTCGTGCCCGACGTTCGCGCCGCGTTGGTGGACATCCTGGAATTGCTCCGCCAGGGAGATGACCCCTTGGCCGCAAAGGCCGAGGAGAGGCTGATCGCTGCCGTGTGCAAGCGCGCCGCCATCAAGGCGGGCCAGACGCTGTCTCAAGACGAGATGCAGCAGCTCGTCCGGCAGCTTGAACAATGCGAGTCGCCCCGCACCTGCCCGCACGGCCGGCCCACAGTTCTTCACTTTTCCGTGGACCAGTTGGAAAAGGAATTCGGCAGACGCTAGATGCAGAGAGGTCCAATGTTCGCCTGGACAACCGATGGATGTGTTGATATACTCCGACCTGCCAACAGTAGGCGCCCATGGTAAAAGCTGTCGTACTGGGCTCAACAGGCTGCATTGGCAATAATGTGCTCCGGGCCTGCCTGTCGGCAGGCTGGAGCGTGCGGGCCTTCCACCGGACCACCAGCCCGACCTGGATGCTGGATGGACTGGACGTGGAACAGGTCGCCGGCGACCTGGACGATGGGGCATCACTCACGGCGGCCATGCAAGGCTGCAACGTCGTCTTTCATGCCGCGGCCTACTATCCCCGCCACTCCCTGGATATGGCTGGCTCACTGCGCAGCGCCGTGCGCGGGATGCGCAACGTGTTGCAGGCCGTTGCCACCGCAGGAGTAGACCGCCTGGTCTACACCAGCACACTGACCACCATCGGGCCATCCGCTGAGCCTGGCCGCCTGGCCAACGAGGAAGATTACTATCTGCCGGGCAGCACCAACAGCGCCTATTTTGAGAGCAAGTGGGCCATGGAGGCCGAGCTATGGCGGGCGATGGCCATGGGATTGCCCGCTGTTATCGTCAATCCTACGGCGGTTTTTGGTCCCTGGGATGTCAAACCGGCCACCGGCGAGATCCTGCTGAACGTGGCCAGAGGCTACCTCCCGATCTGGCTGGATCTGAACGTGAACGTGGTGGATGCCCGGGACGTTGGCCAGGGGCAGGTCCTTGCCGCCGAGCGTGGCCAGATCGGCCATCGCTACATCCTGGGCGGAGAGAATCTCTCCTTGCGCGCGGCTCTGGAGATTGCCGCCCAGGAAGCCAGCGTCGGTCCTCCCAGATGGCAGGCCAGGCTGGGACTGGTGAAAAGGGTGGTGAGCATCGGCGAGGTGCTGGGGAGGGTGCCGCTGATCCAACCCCTTCCCCTCGAGCACTTGAAAACGCTGCAGGAGTGGCGCGCGTTGGATTGCAGCAAGGCACAGCGCGAATTCGGAATGGAGCCGCGGCCCTTTCGCGACACCGTACGCGACACCCTGGATTGGTTCAAGGAATATGGCTATCTTTAGACGCGTTACGCTGGTTAGAGTAGGTTTTTTGAGATGATCGTGGCACACCACCACCGACGACACTGCCCCCAACAAGTTGGGGAGTCTGCGGACCAAGCCTGGTCGGGAGTTCCAGACTTGTCTGGCCATATCTGGCATCGATCCGATGGTTGGCGGCCCGAGGAGGTGGCGGGGAGATGAAGAGACTCCTGGCCCACCTGTCCAATTGGCGGTTGCAGCACATCCTCATCATCGGCTTTGCACTGACGACGGCTATCACCATCATCGTCGGGTCGCTGATGACCAGTGGCGTCATCAACAATTACCTGGAGGAGGCACAGGATGCCCGCGTTGGCCGGGATATGGACTTGGCCAACGCCTTTTACAACACCAAACTGAACGACATCTCTGCCACAGCACGCCGGCTTGCCACGTCACCCGTTGTCAGCAGCAACATTGTCTCCGCCGGCCAAGCAGACGAGGCTGCCGTCCAGGCCCTCAAGGCCCAGGTGGACAATGAAGTCTTTAGTCTCCCCCCGGGCTCGCAGCGATTCATTGTCATCACCGACGCTGAAGGCAAAGGGATCACGGGCTGTGCCGCCGCCCGAGGGCAGTCCGACTCGATCACCTGTCAAACAGACTGGGCCACCCTGCCGATTGTGAGAAGCATCCTGGCCCAGGGCGAGCCTCAAGCCGCCACCGAGGTCATCCCGGCCGAGGTACTGGCCTGGGTTGGCCTGGAGGAACAGGCCCGCATCAGCCTCATCGATACGCCCAAGGCCGCCCAGGAACCATTTGAGCCACTAGCAGGGACAGCGGGCCTGGTCTTGGTAGGCGGCGCGCCTGTGCTCTCTGAAGAACAGCAGATCATCGGCTCGGTGCTGGTCGGGCATCTATTCAACAAGGACTTTACCCTGGTGGATCGCATCAAAGAGGTCGCCGGTGTGGATACGGCCACCATCTTTTTTGGCGACCTCCGAGTCTCCACCAACGTCGAGGACGAGCTGGGCAACCGGGCCATAGGGACCCGTGTCTCGCAAGAGGTATTCGATAGGGTCCTGGTGGAGGGCAAAGAATTCACCGGGCCGGCCTACGTCGTCAACCAGTGGTACATCACGCGCTACCAACCACTCTACGATCACCTGGGCGGGATCGTGGGCATGCTCTACGTTGGGGCCAAACAGGCCGGCTTCCAGCGCCTGGTGGACACCTTTCGCAGTGAGGTGTTCTTGATCGCGGCTGCTACACTGCTGGTGGCGATCCTGATCGCTATCCCCCTCTCCCTGTCTATCTCCCGGCCGTTCACCGATCTGGCCGCCGCCACGCGCAAGGTTGCCCAGGGCGACTGGTCGGCGCGGGTGCCTGTCGATGGATTTCAAGAGATGCACACTCAGGCCGAGTCGTTCAATACCATGGTCGAAACCCTGCAGGTGACCCAGGATCAGCTCATTCAGCAGGAAAAGCTCGCTTCGGTCGGTCAATTGGCAGCCGGCGTGGCCCACGAGATCAACAATCCCCTGGGTTCTGTGCTACTCTACGCAGATATCCTGGCCAAGGAAACGCCGGCGGAGAATGAGCAACAGCGCGAAGACCTGCAGATGATCGTCCGCGAAGCCACCCGCTGCAAGACCATTGTCAACGATCTGCTGAACTTTTCGCGGCAGAACGAGATCCTGGCCCAGGACACCGATCTCAATGCCATGCTCAGCGAGCTTGCTCGAGAGCAGCGCAGACAGGAGCTCTACTCGCAGGTCGAGATCGTCACGGACCTGGAACCAGACCTGGGCACGATCCAGGCCGATCCCTTGCAGCTCCACCAGGTATTCATCAACCTCATGAACAACGCCGCCGAGGCTATGCCCCATGGTGGGGAATTGATCCTCCGTACGCGAAAAGGGCCAGCTCCGGGGTTTGTGACCATCGAGATAGAGGACACCGGCTCGGGCATCAGCGAAGAGGATATGAAAAAGATCTTTACGCCCTTTTTCACGACCAAGCCCATCGGCAAAGGAACCGGATTGGGCCTGGCCATTATCTATGGCATCGTCAAGATGCACAGGGGGCGGATCGACGTGCAGAGTGAGGTAGACAAGGGCACTACCTTTACCATCACCCTGCACGAACAGCTTCCCCAGCAGCAGGAATCACCAGAGAGTGGCTTTGTGCTGCACTAAGGCTTTGTCCACCAGTAACTTTGCACTTTGTGCTTGTTCCTAGCGGACAAAGCTTGGAAGTTGCTTTTGGACAACTTCTAATGGAGAAAACGGCAAAACAGGGGACCCTAAGGAGCCAGGTCGGTGACAGAAAACCACGAGGTAAAGGCAAAGATCCTGGTCATCGACGATGAGATCGGCCTGCGCGAGGGATGCCGGCGGGCGCTGACGCCGGCAGGATACGCGGTGGACACGGCCGCAGATCTGGCCACAGGCCAGGACTTGGCGCAAAGCAGGACCTACGATCTCTTTTTGCTGGATGTGATGCTGCCAGATGGCAGTGGGCTAGACCTCCTCGAGCCCATCCTTGACAGGGATCCCAACGCCATCTGCGTCGTGATGACCGGGTTTGGGAGCGTCCAGATGGCCGTCAAGGCGCTCCGGCGCGGAGCCTACGACTTTTTGTCCAAGCCTTTCACCTCAGACGAGCTACTCATGGCAGTCGGTCAGGGACTGGAACGGCGCCGTCTGAAAGCCATCGAGTCAGAGGCAGTGGAGCTGGCTCGAGCAAAGGCCGAACTGGAGCAATTGGATGAGGTCAAGAGCCAACTGATGCTAAAAGTCGCGCACGAACTGCGTGCTCCCGTGGCGGCTGTCCAGAGCTACATCAACCTGATCCTGTCTGGCTACGTAACGGTTGATGAGCTGAATCCGACCCTCTCGCGCGTCCAAGATCGACTGCAAGAAATGCTAGATCTGATCTCCGATCTGCTGGAACTGGCTCAGTTGAGGCAGATCAGGAGGCAGGCGATAGCAGAGCTCAATCCTCAGCCTATGGCCGAGATCCTGCAAGAGGTCGGCGAGCTCTTCCAAGAGCAAGCACGCGAAAAGAGACTTATTCTTCAGGTAGAGATCCCGGATCACCCGGTGATCCGGGCTGACAGGGGCCATCTGAAGCAGATCTGGACAAACCTGATCAGCAACGCCATCAAATACACTCCGGAGGGCGGCCGGGTCCTGGTCTCGTTGGAGGCAGACGACAGCAACCTCATAGGCACAGTCACCGATTCGGGCATTGGCATTGCAGAGGAAGATATGCCCCATCTCTTCCAGGACTTTTTCCGCACCGACCAGGCCAAAGAAAGCGGCGAGATCGGCACAGGGCTGGGCCTGGCCATCGTCAAGCAGATCGTGGATTCCTATGGGGGGGAGATTGAAGTCACTTCCCGTCTGGGGCAGGGAGCCCACTTCAGGTTCGTCCTTCCGTTGGAACCAACTCCAGTGGAGACCTAGAGAATGCCCCGGACAAGTCCGAGACTCCGGAAATTCCAACTTGTTGGGGGGCGTCTGAAGGACGGGTCCATACAAAAGCGCGACACCCTGGGGTGTCGCGCTTTCAGTTTCTGTCCGGCCTTCGCGGGTCAGGGCAGATCAAAGGTATCCCGCAGCGAGTTCAGGCTTTTCTCCAAATCGTCCGACTCGATCACGCAAGAGACGGTCGAGATGGAGGTACTGATGGCCATGATATTGATCCCCGAGGCTGCCAGGGTATCGAACATGGTACCTGCAATGCCCGGCCGCTCCCGGAAATCGGGGCCAAAGATGGAGACGATGGCCACCTCGGGATAGACGATCACCTTCCCGGCGTCCAGCTCTGGCGCGACCTTGTTGACCGCTTCTGATGCAGTCTCCATGTCATCCCGGTCCACGCACAGCGCCACCTGATCCTGCTGGTTCTGATCGATGCACTGGACGATGAACTGCACGTTCACGCTTCGCTGCCCCAACTCACCGAGGATTGAGGCTGCAATTCCTGGTCGATCGGGTACAGCAGTTACATTTAGCAACGAGAGATGCGCGTTCTGCATTATCCCGCCGATCCGGATCTTTCCCATCCTCACATCCTCCTGTCCTTCAAGTGGCTTGTTCTGCCTGTCTAGGCCAGAGCCTCGCCCACTCGCGCCAACATTGTCTCGGGGTCAACCGGCTTTGCCAGCCACTCGTTCACAGGGACGTACTCGTCTGTGGGGAACGCCCCGCTGCCCTTTACTCCAGTTAGCGATGTGACCATGATGACCGGTATGTCTTTCAACTCCGGATCCTCCGCCATCTCGCGGCTAACATCCAATCCATCAAGAATATAGGACATCATGATGTCCAGCAAAACCACATCTGGGGGTTCCTGGCGCATAGACTGTAAAGCCTTGGCCCCGTTGGCGGCAGATACTACCTCGTATCCCGCCGTTTCGAGCACTTTGGTCGTCACCTTGACGAAATCGGGGTCATCATCGACCACAAGGACCTTAGCCATCGCTCGCTTCCTCCTTAGGAATTGTTCGTGTTTTCACACAGATTGCATTATATCATAGAAGATGTGCGCTGTCAATCCACTTCTCGCACATCGCGGCGATTGCAGCGTATCGCGTGAGGCACACGCCCGCAAGCCCTCAATCCCCATATCCTTCCTGGTGGGCCGCCAGATCCATGCCCACAGTCAGCAGGCGCTCGACTGCCGGGTAGATCTCGCGGTGGACGCCCCTCAGATCCATGTGCTTGAGATAGTGATTGCAGTCGGGGCAGACGTACAGTCGATAGACGCCATCCTCGCTGGGGAAGTACTGCTGTTTCTCCTTCGACTCGCAGAGGGGACACCCAAAGCGGGCGTAGGGCCACATGCTATTGCAGCGCGAGCACATCAACCGGCGAGCCCCCTTCTCACCTTCCAGAACCGCAAAGTTGGGGCGGCCACCACAGATCGGGCAATGACCGTGGACCCAAAGAGTCAGATCCAGATGAGGCAAGATGGCCTCCGAGGCCCGCTGCAGATAGGGAGCCATGGAAAAACCGACCGCCAGG
>JASFHU010000062.1:0-12293 GCA_050123055.1 Anaerolineae bacterium | reverse complement strand
CGCACGAGATCCCCGACCGATCCACGGCAGCCCAGTTCCGGCAGCAGTTGGAGGCTTACCTGGCCGGGCTGACCGCTCCGCTACGCGCTCTCACCTTCCCCGACGGGGACGTCGCAGACGAGCGGGACGAGCTATTGGCCCTGGCGATCAAGCACTGGAGCTATGCGGCTGGCATCTTGAACGATGGCACCATGGCCCATTGGCTGCGGCGCACACTGCACGATCCGGTGGCGGCCCAGGCTGCCGAGGCGGCGGTGAGGCAGTGGCCGCACAGCCCCGATGCCGCCCTCGACGCCTTTGTCCGGCAGCTCAATCCGGTGGCCCTGCCACCGGGCAAAATGGAGTTACGCACGAGCAGTATACGGCTGACAGGGGTACAGCCGAGGCAGCGCGTGGCACAGCAGATCGAGATCGCAAACCGTGGCCGTGGGTACCTGCGCGGCGAGATCCTGAGCACACAGCCGTGGCTGATCGTGAACCGCTCCTTTGCCTGTCCGCCAGGCCGTGTCTGCACCGTACCCATCGAGATCGATGCTGCCGGACTGACACCGGGCCAGTCTGACCTGGGAGCCGTGACCCTGACGCCGGTGGGTGGTGCGCCAGAGGTGATCGCGGTCCAGATCTCGGTCGCTCCAGAGCAAGGCGCGCAGAAGCAAAGCGCCGGGCAGTCACCGGCTATCGAGGTGAGGCCGAGAAGCGTGGACCTGGGAACGGTGGACCGCAAGGCGCTGAGTACGCCGCGAGCCAGTGTGACAGTGACCAATGCCGGGCAGGCGACCGCCCAGGTCCGGGTGGAGGGCGCGCCACGCTGGCTGCTGGTCAAGCCAGAGAAGTTCCGGCTGGCGCCGGGGGCCAGACAGGAGGTCGGTCTCGTCGGCCGGGTGGACAAGGTGAAAGGACGGAAAGAGAAGGCCAGCCTGGTCTTTACTCTGGATGGTGGCCGCGATCAAGAGGTTGACGTACAGCTCAAAGTGAAACGGCGGAGCCTGTTTGGGGGCTAGCTCTTGGAGGTGTATTGGTCCTAAAAAGTCGGTTTCATATGGCTACGTGGGGTTTGCTTCGCTTCGCTGGCAAAGACATAATCGGCGACACTTTCATGACTTGGACGGTTTGGAGTTGATTGATGGTAACTTGGCTTTCCGTTGCGGGGGTGACCGATGCCGGCCGGCAACGCAAGTTGAACGAGGATAGTTTCTACTACAAGATTGTCCAATCCTCGGACGATGTACCGATCGGACTTTTTGTCGTGGCCGACGGCATGGGGGGGCATCTGGCCGGCGAGGTGGCCAGCCAGTGGGCGGTGAGCACACTCAAGCGCGAGCTGGCCCCCCTCTTTCGCCCCCAGGACCCCTCGGTCACACGACGCCTGGACGCCGAGGCGCTGGCTGCGGTGGGCAGCGGGGTCACAGTCCGCCTGGAGGAGACCGACCTGGCCCGCCTGTTGGGGCACGCCACGGAACGGGCTAATCAAGTGTTGTTGGGTTATGCCCGCAAACATGCCGAGGAAGCAGAGGGCATGGGATCGACGTTGACGCTGGCTGTGATTGAGGGTGACCGGGCGACGATTGCCAGCGTGGGCGACAGTCGCGCCTATCTGTGGCGCGATGGCCGCTTGCGCCAGTTGACCGAGGATCACTCGGTACCCGGGGCGCTGCTCAAGCAGGGCCGGATCACGGCTGAGGAAGCGCACGAACACCCACACCGCCACATCCTCTACCGCTGCCTGGGTCTCAAACCGGGCATCGAGATCGACATCTATCCTTCGGAGGTGCTGCAGCCCGGAGATGCGCTGCTGCTTTGTTCCGACGGTTTGTGGGATATGGTCTATCCCCAGGCGCGATTGGCGGCATTCCTGGCCTCGGAGGCCGGAGCGCTGACGATCTGCAGGCGACTGGTGAATGCAGCCAACGAGGCTGGCGGCGAGGACAATATCACCGCCGTGCTGGTGCAAGTGGAGGAACGCCATGCCTAGCTGTCCTCAGTGTGGGGCATCCGCCAAGACCAGCGCGCGCTTTTGCACAAAATGTGGTGTGCGGCTGGCTGCGGCTGGCCTGGACGGCGACACGATGACCAAGTCTTTGCCGGTCGGCACGCCCTTGCAGAGCGGTCGCTACCAGATCATTGGCCAGTTGGGACATGGTGGGATGGGGGCCGTTTACCTGGCCAAGGACCTGGAGTTGTTCGGCCGGCTGTGTGTGGTCAAACAGATGCGCCCGTTCTTTGCCACCCAGAGCGAGCGCCGCAAGGCTGAGGAGGATTTCAAACGGGAGGCAGAGGTACTGGCCCGCCTCAACCACCCCGGCCACCCGCGCATTCCCGAGGTGTACGGTTACTTTGTGGAGGGGGTGGATCAGTTCCTGGTGATGAAGTACATCGAAGGGGAGAGCCTGGAGCGGCGGTTGGAACGGTTCAAGCGCCCGCTGTCAGAGACCGAGCTGATCCGCTGCGCGCAAGAAGCAGCCAACGCATTGGTCTACCTTCACAGCCGGCGGCCGCAGCCGGTGATCCATCGAGACATCAAACCGGCCAACATCATCATCGATCCGGAGGATCGGGTCTGGCTGGTGGATTTTGGTCTAGCCCGGGCGGCTGTCAGCAGTGGAGCGCGAGTGATGGTGTCCGGGGGCAAGACGGTGGCAGCAGGAACACCCGGCTACACGCCGCTGGAGCAGTGGCAGATGCAGCCGACGCCCAAGTCGGACATCTATGCCCTGGGTGCCACAATGCATCACCTGCTGACGGCCCACGACCCCCGCGACCGGTTCACCTCGTTTCCAGAGTTGGACCTGGAGCTCCTGCGGTCCTTTTCCAGTTTTCAGCCCCTGTCGGAATTGCGGCCCGACATCAGCCCGGCGCTGGTGAGCATCGTTGCGCGCTGTCTGGATCCCGAACACAGGCACCGCCCCAGCGCCCAGCAACTTGAGATCGAGTTGGGACGGCTGGCGCCTACAGGCAGCAAGGTGTTCGACACCGTCAAGCGCTGGAGCCCTACCCTGGGCGAGATGTTGGGCACTGCACTGGCCACTTTTGTGCGGATGCTGTTCGGGCGGCCGGCGCCGGAAGGGGGACAGAAGCCGCGTTCGGCAGCCGCGCCGCCTGCTCGCACCGACTCGAGCCAGCGGCCGGCGATTCCGTGCCTCTACTGTCGCGGTCAGGGCACAACCCGGGGTGGCCGCCCGTGCCCCATCTGCCGCGGGACCGGATACTGGTGAACTCCTAGTTGACATTTCTGATTATCGGGCGATAGATCTGTAGCCATACTATCGAACGATACCCCTCTTGCGCTCCTCAATTGCCTGCAAGGCATTCCTATAGTATAATGGCGCCATGAAGCGTCAGAGAAGACGGCTGCGCCCTATGGCGCGGCTGTTTACCCTGTGCTGGAGCAGCCGCGCAGACCTGTGGCGATGGCACAATGGAGACAGTAGATGGATCTCAAATTGACCGAAGAACACAGAATGATCCAGGACATGGCGCGAGAGTTTGCACAGAAAGAGATCGCGCCCATCGCGGCCGAGATCGACGAAGCGGGCCGCTTCCCAACCGAGACGGTCGCCAAGATGGGTGAACTGGGTTTCATGGGCATCGAGATCCCTGAGGAGTATGGCGGCACGGGGTTGGATACGCTTAGCTACGTGCTGGCCATGATCGAGATCTCTAAGGCGTGCGCCTCTCACGGGGCCATCATGTCGGTCAACAACTCGCTGGTATGCCATGGCTTATACCTATTTGGGACCGAGGAGCAGAAGGAAGAACTTCTGGTGCCACTGGCCAGCGGAGAGAAACTGGGGGCCTATTCGCTGACCGAATCCCAGGCGGGATCGGACCCATCCAACATGCGCTGCACAGCTGTGTACGATAGCCAGGCGGAAGAGTATGTCATCAACGGTCTCAAGGCCTGGGTGACGAGCGGACCCAACGCGGACTATATCATGCTCTTTGCGATGACCGACAAGAGCCTGGGCAACCGGGGAATCTCGGCATTTATTGTTGATACGAAACTGCCCGGTTTCTCACCCGGCAAGGCGGAACCCAAGCTGGGGATCCGGGCGTCCCATACCTCAGAGCTGATCTTTGAGGATTACCGTCTGCCGGCCCGCTACCGGCTGGGCAATGAAGGCCAAGGGCTCAAGATCGCCCTATCGATCCTGGATGCCGGCCGCATCGGCATCGCTGCTCAGGCAGTGGGCATCGCTGAGGCGGCCTATGAGGCGGCCCGTGATTATGCCAAGGAGCGGGAGCAGTTTGGCCGGGTCATTGCTAACTTTCAGGGGATCCGGTGGATGCTGGCCGACATGGCAACACGAACTGAGGCGGCGCGCCTGCTGACCTACCAGGCCGCACTGGCCAAGGATGAGCAGAAAGCCAGCGGGGGACGCTACACGCTGCAGGCGGCCATGGCCAAGCTGTGCGCGTCCGAGACCGCCATGTGGGTGACTACCAAGGCGGTGCAGATCCTCGGCGGCAACGGCTATAGCAAGGAATACCCGGTGGAACGACACTTTCGTGATGCCAAGATCACCGAGATCTATGAAGGGACAAGCGAGATCCAGCGAGTGGTGATTGCCAGGGATATTCTAGCCTGAGACGTCTTATCACCTGGGTGGTGCTGGCGGTAGAAGGCCACAGGAGCCCAGGTGAGGGTGGAGTGTGCATGCTCGATCTGGGAATTGTCATTGTCAATTACAACGTCCGCGACCTGCTGCGGGACTGTCTGGCTTCGGTTTATGAGAGCCGCGGAGATTTCAATTTTCAGGTATGTGTGGTGGACAATGGCTCTGACGACGGTAGCGCCGACATGGTGGCGGACGAGTTCCCTCTGGCGCAGATTATTCGCGCCGAAAACCGCGGTTATGCGGCCGGCAACAACCTTGGCCTGCGGGCATTTGGTTTCAGGGACGCTGGTTCGGGTGTGAGGGACGAAGCGGGTGAGACGTCCGAGCCGACCCATCCTCACTATGCCCTATTGCTCAATCCAGACACGGTCCTGCCGCCGTCGGCGCTGGCCGACATGTTGAAGTTTATGACCGAGCATTCCGGCGCAGGCGTGGTGGGTCCACGGCTGGTCCGGGAGGACGGCAGCCTGGATCGAGCCTGCCGGCGCAGCTTTCCGACACCGGAAGTGGCCGCCTACAAGATGTCCGGGTTGAGTCGTCTCTTTCCCCGCAGCGAGCGTTTTGGCCAGTATAACCTCACCTATCTCTCGCCCGATGTGACGACGGAGGTGGACTCAGTGGTGGGGGCCTTTATGCTGATTCGGGGGGAGGTTCTGGCCAGCGTTGGCTTGCTCGACGAGCAGTTCTTTATGTACGCCGAAGACCTGGATCTTTGCTACCGGATCAAGGAACAGGGCTGGCAGGTGTGGTACAACTCGGGCGTAACGGTCTTGCACTACAAGGGCCAGTCGAGCCGGCAGCGAAGCATGTTTGCCAACGCCAAGTTCTACGAAACCATGCGCCTGTTCCACGACAAGCACTTTAAGCAGCAGACCTTTTTCCTGGTGAACTGGATGATCTATGCGGCTGTCGGGCTGTTGGGAGGGTGGGCCATCCTGCGAAATCGTCTGCGTGCGGCTGAGCGGCGTGGGGTGGCTTCGGCCGTACCGGTCGGTGGGGAGGGTGTTGGCAGATGAGACGCAAGACGGACGTTCTATTTGCTATCCTGTTGTTGCTCAACGACCTGATCATGGTCAGCATCGCCTTCTACCTGGCCTATTGGCTGCGCCTGTTGATCGCCGTGCCCCCGCCGATCAACATCGCGCCGTTTGCCGATTACCTGGGCATGATGGTCATCCAGATTGTGACGATGCTCACCCTGTACTTTTTTTCGCGGCTGTACGACGTCAAGCGCTCCATGCCCCGCCTGGATGAATTCTATCGCATCTTTGCTGCGACTTCGATCGGGACGGTGGCCACCATCGCGTTTACGACTTTTCTTTTCAAGAACAGTGCGCTGGAACTGGACTTTCCCCGCGCCATGGTCATCTATGCCTGGTTGTTGACGGTACTGCTGGTGACAGCCGGTCGCACACTGCTGATGGTGGTGCGCAACTCGATCAGAATCCGGGGCATGTGGACCGACCGGCTACTGATCGTGGGCACAGGGGATGTAGGACGTATGATCCTGCAAAAGGTGCGCCAGATGCCGCGCCTCGGCTACCAGGTGGTTGGATTTGTGGATGGGGAAGATCCGCAGGGCGAGCAGATCATGGGCGTGCCGGTGCTGGGCGGAGTGGATGATATCCCGGCTCTGATCCAGGAGCACGAGATCGAGGAAGTGATTATCGGCCGGCCAGAGCTCACCCACCAGGAGCTGCTGGCCATTATCTCCCGCTGCGAGCGGGGGCAGGTCGGCATCAAGATCTTTCCCGACCTCTTTCAGATCATCGCCACGGAACTCAGCATCGGCGACCTGGGCGGGCTGCCATTGCTCACCGTACGGGACGTGGCCCTGCGTGGCTGGAAGCTAACCCTCAAGCGAGGCGTGGACCTGGTCGGCAGTGCGGTGGGGCTGGTGATCCTCTCGCCAGTCTTGATGCTGATGGCTGTGATTATCAAACTTGACTCGTCCGGACCCGTCTTTTACGCCCAGGAGCGGATGGGGCTGGATGCCAAACCCTTCTGGTGTCTCAAGTTTCGTTCCATGCGCACCGATGCCGAAAGGGATGGACCCGGTTGGACCACCGAAGACGATCCTCGCGTGACGCGTCTGGGCCGTTTTATCCGTCGCTTCTCCATCGACGAGTTCCCACAGCTTATCAACGTGTTCCTGGGTGAGATGAGTCTGGTGGGGCCACGGCCGGAGCGGCCGGTGTATGTGGAGCGCTTCCGCCGCAGCATCCCCCGCTACATGGACCGGCACCGAGAAAAGGCCGGCATGACCGGCTGGGCGCAGGTCAACGGGTTGCGCGGCGATACCTCCATTGCCGAGCGGACCAAATACGATCTGTGGTATATCGAGAACTGGTCGCTGTGGCTTGATTTCAAGATCATCCTGCGCACCTTTGCCAGCGCCATTGGCGATCGCCACGCATATTAGCCTCATAGCGTGCCCCCCGCACCCGGCTTCTTGACAGCCAGGCTGGTTCGTGGTATGATTTGGAGAGTGGGATGTTAGCACTCTATGGTATAGAGTGCTAATTATCTGTTTGGATGGTCCAAATCAACCACGACAGAGTCAAACTGGGGAAGTTATGCACGATTTGACACCACGTCAACAATTGATCCTGGGTCTTGTGATCAGGGAGTATATCTCGGCGGCGCAGCCAGTCGGCTCAAAGACGATCCAGAGCTATGGGCTGGGCGTAAGCTCGGCCACGATCCGCAACGATATGGTGGTTCTGGAGGAACACGGCTATCTGGTCCAACCTCACACCTCTGCGGGGCGCATGCCCACCGAGTTGGGCTACCGCTACTTTGTGGAGCGGTTGATGCGTGAGTCACGCTTGCCGGTGACGGAGCAGCGGACGATCCGCCACCAGTTCCACCAGGTGGGGGTGGATCGGGAACAATGGATGCGTCTCGGGGCCTCGGTGCTGGCTCGCACAGCACAGACAGCGGCAGTGGTTACGAGCCTGAGGACCGACCAGTGCCGCCTCAAGCACCTGGAATTGATCTCCCTCCGAGACACGCTGGTCATGCTCATCGTCGTGCTGGAGGGGGGCATTGTCCAGCAGCAGATGCTGTCTTTGGACGAGGCCATGAAACAGGACACACTGACCCAGATTGCCAACCGGCTCAATGATCTCTGCGTGGGCAGTTCCATCACTCGGGTGCGGAGCTGTCGCCGCCAGGTGGGCGCGCTGGAACAGCAGGTGCTGGACGTGGTGGCCGAAGTCATGAAGCGGGTCGACGACCAGGCCGGCCTGCACCTGTACCGGGACGGCCTGCTCAACATCCTGGACCAACCCGAGTTTACGGTGCCTGAGAGCGCCCGGAACGTAGTTCACCTGTTTGAAGACCGGACCCTGCTTGAGGATCTGTTGACCGAGATGTTGGAGGTCGGCGGTGTGCAGGTGATCATCGGTGGCGAAGGGCGCTGGAACGAGCTGAGCGAGTGCAGCCTGGTGGTCTCGCCCTACGGGGTGAGCGGTGAGGCGACCGGGGCACTGGGCGTGATGGGACCGATGCGTATGCCTTACAGCCGGGCCATCTCCACCGTACGGTACGTGGCCGGGTTACTGAGCGACCTGTTCCGCGATCTATATGGAGAGGCTGAAGTTGCTACACCGGAGGAGTGGGATCTTGACTAAGAAGCAGCACAAAGAAACAGAGGTAGCCGAAGAAAAAGCCCCGGATGCAGAGGTCGTGGAGGAAGAGCTGACCGAGGCTTCAGCGGAGGAGGGTGAGGAAGAGCCCGTGGACGAGGTCGCTGCGCTCCGCCAAGAGCTGGAGGAAGCCAAAGCCAAGGAGGCCGAGTATCTGGACGGCTGGCAGAGGGCCAGGGCCGAGTTGGCCAATGCGCGCAAGCGCTTCCAGCGCGAACGGGAGCAGGCCTATGCAAATGCAAAGGCCGATCTGTTGATCCGGCTGCTACCGGTCGTGGACGACTTTGATCGGGCCTTTGAGTCTCTGCCTGACAACCCGTCGACCGCTTCCTGGATCGAGGGAGTCAAGCTGGTCCAGCGCAAGTTCCTGGTCTTGCTCGAGCAGGAGAAAGTGGAGGTTATCGAAGCGGCTGGCCAGGAGTTCGATCCTCTCCTCCATCAGGCGGTCACCCACGAGCCATCGACAGAGGTTCCCGAGGGGCTCATCATCGCCGAGATACAGAGGGGATACAGGGTGGGCGACCGGGTGTTGCGACCTGGTGTGGTCCGAGTTTCTGCGGGTCCACCCCCCGAGCCTGAACCCGACACTGGAGCCAAAGAACAAGAGGCTGAAGCGGATATTGAGGAACCGCAGCACGATACAAAGTAGCCAAGAAGGACATAGAAGGAGGCGTCATTATGGCAAAGATTATCGGCATCGACCTGGGCACGACCAACTCGGTGTGCGCCGTCATGGAGGGCGGCGAACCGACGATCATCTCCAGTTCGGAAGGTGGGCGGCTGTTCCCCTCGGTGGTTGCCGTCAACCCCAAAACAGGTGAGCGAATGGTAGGGCAGGTGGCCCGCCGCCAGGCCATCACCAACCCTGATAACACCATCTTTTCGATCAAGCGGCTGATGGGGCGCAAGTACAGCGAGCCGGAGGTCACCAAGGCGCGCGAGGTACTACCCTACCAGATCGTGTCACAACCCAATGGCGATGCCTGGGTAGAGATGGGCGACAAGTCTTACTCACCACCCGAGATCTCGGCCATGATCCTGCAAAAGATCAAGCAGGATGCCGAGGCCTACCTGGGCGAACCGGTGGTCGACGCAGTCATCACTGTGCCGGCCTACTTTAACGATAGCCAGCGCCAGGCCACCAAGGACGCGGGCAAGATCGCCGGGCTGAACGTGTTGCGTATCATCAACGAGCCCACGGCCTCGTCCCTGGCCTACGGGTTGGGCAAGGGCGTTGACCAAAAGATCGCCGTGTACGACCTGGGCGGCGGTACCTTTGATATCAGCATCCTCGACGTGGGCGACGAGGTTTTTGAGGTACTTTCGACCAACGGCGATACATTCCTGGGCGGCGATGACTTTGACCAGCGCATCATCAACTGGGTCGCGGAGGAATTCCGCAAGGAGCAGGGGATCGATCTGCGCGAGGACCGCATGGCACTGCAGCGTCTCAAGGAGGCTGCCGAGAAGGCCAAGATCGAGCTTTCGACGACGATGCAGAGCGAGATCAACCTGCCCTTTATCACCGCCGATGCCAGCGGCCCCAAGCACCTGCAGATGACGCTGACCCGCGCCACGCTGGAACAGCTAGTGGACGATCTGATCCAGAAATCGCTGGGACCCTGCGAGCTAGCGCTCACGGATGCCAAGGCTACCCAGGGCGACATCGACGAGGTCATCCTGGTTGGAGGCATGACCCGTATGCCGGCTATCCAGGAGGCGGTGCGCAAGTTTTTCCGCAAGGAACCGCACAAGGGTGTGAACCCCGACGAGGTGGTGGCGCTGGGCGCGGCCATCCAGGCGGGCGTGCTGAGTGGTGAGGTGAAGGACGTGCTCCTCCTGGACGTCACGCCGCTGACGCTCAGCATTGAGACGCTGGGGAGGGTGGCCACGCCGCTCATTGAGCGCAATACCACCATCCCGACCAAAAAGAGCCAGATCTTTTCCACCGCCTCGGACGGCCAGACGCAGGTTGAGATCCACGTTTTGCAGGGTGAGCGCCCCATGGCGTCCGACAACAAGACGCTGGGTAGGTTCATCCTGGACGGGATCCCGCCTGCACCCCGGGGCATTCCACAGATCGAGGTCACTTTTGACATCGACGCCGATGGCATCCTTCACGTCGCAGCCCTGGACAAGGCCACCGGCCGCGAGCAGTCGATCACCATTACGGCCTCCAGCGGGTTGAGCAACGAGGAGGTGGATCGGATGGTCCAGGAAGCGGAACGCCACCGGCAGGACGACGAGCAGCGGCGCGAGGAAGTGGAGACTCGCAACAACGCCGATTCGCTCATCTACCAGGCGGAAAAGCTGCTGCGCGATCAGGGCGACAAGGTGCCGGAAGATATCAAGAGCGAGGTAGAGGGCAAGGTTGCTGCCTGTCGCTCGGCCCTGGAAGGCCAGGACCTGGCACAGATCCAGGGCGCGGTACAAGAGCTCTCCGAGTCGCTGCAGAAGGTTGGAGCGGCCATGTACCAGCAGCCCGACGAAGCCCCGCCCGAAGGGGAAGGTTATGAACCTCCGCCTCCGGCTGATGAGGAGGATGTGGTCGAAGGCGAGTTCACCGACGCGTAGGAGGTTCGAGATTCGGGGCTCGGTGTCGGGCGCAGAAAAGGCAGCGTCCGACACCGAGTCTTGAATGGAAAGCAGATAAGGCATGAGTGCCAAACGCGACTACTATGAAGTGCTGGGCGTGAGCCAGCAGGCCACCCAGGATGAGGTCAAGAGATCGTTCCGCCGGCTGGCCCGCCAATACCACCCGGATGTGAACAAGAGCCCCGACGCCGAGGCCAGGTTCAAAGAGCTCAATGAAGCTTACGAAGTCCTGTCCGATGCGGACAAGCGGGCTGCGTACGATCGCTTTGGTCACGCCGGACCCCAAGCTGGTTTTGGCGGCTATGGCGACTTTGGCGGATTCGGCGGCTTTGAAGACATCTTTGAGAGCTTTTTTGGTGGCATGAGGACAGGCCCCACGCGAAGGGGACCGGCGCGCGGAGCCGACCTGCGCTATGATCTGACGATCGAGTTCGAGGAAGCGGTCTTTGGCTCGGAAGAGGAGATCGTTGTGCCACGCCACGAGACCTGTACCCAATGTCAGGGCAGTGGCGCCGAGCCGGGCACTCAACCGATCCGCTGCCCCCAATGCAATGGGACAGGCGAGGTCCGTCGCCAACAGCAGACCTTTCTGGGCTCCTTTGTTCAGGTGACCACCTGTCCTCGCTGCCAGGGCGAGCGTGAGATCGTTACCTCGCCCTGCGCCCAGTGTGGGGGGCGCAAGGTGGTTCAGGTCGACCGGGCTATGTCGGTCAAGGTCCCGGCCGGCGTCGACGATGGCACTCGGATCCGGCTGGCGGGCGAGGGCGAACCCGGCGTACGGGGTGGACCAAGCGGCAACTTGTACGTCGTACTCCACGTCAAGCCTCACACGTTCTTTCGTCGAGAAGACAGTAACATCCTCCTGGAGCTGGACATTAACGTGGCCCAGGCCGCGTTGGGCGACAAGCTCAAGATACCCACCCTGGATGGAGATGAGGACCTAGCCATCCCGGCCGGAACGCAGACCGGCGAGGTGTTCAGGTTGCGGGGTAGGGGCGTACCCCACCTGCGGAGGAATGGACGCGGCGATTTGCTGGTCATGATCCACGTACTGACGCCCACCAAGCTATCCAAGAAGCAGAAGGACCTGCTGAAGGAACTAAGTAGGACCCTGGGCAAAGAGGTGGTCCACCAGCCGGAAAAGGGCCTGTTTGCCAAGGTAAGAGAAGCCCTTGGGCTTGAGTAGATTTCGCCCTGAGCTGCCGGCCTCAGCCGAGGCCGTTGGCCTCGGGGATTTCTCAAGGATGGGGTAAGGATCGGCGTGGACTGGCTTGAGATCAGCGTCACCACCGACACTGAAGCTGTCGAGGCCATCGTCGAGTTGTTCAACCGCTATGGCCAGGGCCAAGCTGTTATCGAGACTCCGGTGGACTGTTTCGAGTACGAACTGCCAACCGCCCCCCAACCCTCCACCATCATCGTAAAAACCTAT
>JASFHU010000061.1:0-12356 GCA_050123055.1 Anaerolineae bacterium | reverse complement strand
GCGCCGTGCTCCAGGGCCAACATCAGAGCAGTCTCCGCCAGGCCGGCCGTCGAAGCGACCTGCAATGGCAGCCGGACCAAGTCGGCCACGTCCTGCAGTGCCGCCTCGGGCGAGTATCCGAAGCGGCGCACATACTTCCACAGCACGTTTGTGCACTCGACGTAGAATAGGTCTGGCACGTACAGGCGCGCCGGCGGCGCAGCGGTCAGCGAGGCAAAAAGGATGTCCGCCTGGTCGGCCAACGGCTCCACCAGGAAAAGCTTGATGCCGACGCTGGCATCCACCACGCAATCATGGCTCATCGGTCCCGATCCTGGCGCAGCAGCGTCGTGCTATCGGGCGCGCCCGCGCTTGCAGGGTTGAAGGAACGGCGCTGGCGGATGGAGGTCAGGGTCATCTCCGAAGTGCGCTCCGCTTCGGCCACCGCCCATTCCAGCAGGGTAATGACCTCGGCACTCAGCGAGCGCCGCTGGCTCTTGGCGCGGCGCTGCAGATCGATGTACAACGTATCGGGCACATTTCGCACGTGCAGAATAGGCACGGCATTCACCTCCTATGATCTGCCGCCATTATACCACATCTGGTTGCATTGTGCAACCAGGAGAAGATAGGTCATCAGGCTGCGGATTATGAAAGTTAGGTAAAGTCACCCATTGTGGAGTGCTCAGATGCGAAGGATATGTACTGTATCTCTGGACCCGTTCCGCATCAGGGGATGCTCCACTCCTCCCCTGATGTTGGCACTCCCGTCGGCTCCATCCGCCGTTTTCCCAGTCCCCCGTCCCAATTCGTCCAATTCATGGCTTCCCCTTCGCCTTTCTATCCTCCCCCACTCATCGTCTGGACATAACGCCGCCAGGTTGCACAGTTTCCCAATGTGTGCTATAATTGGGCCATCGCTCCAGGGAGAATTGGTAGTGGGACCGAGAGAGGTCCCCAGTTGGGATCTGCCCATCAACCGCTTGACCACCGTCGGTTTGAGGGGCAAAAAGATGGTCTCCAAAGGGCCTAGCCGGCAATACCATCTTTGCTGGCCAGGGACAACAGTGATGGTTCCGGAAAGGGGGTGATCTTCCTCGCAAAGCTTTCAGGTTACCGCTGATCGGAAAAACCATAACCTTAGGAGGAGGAAACTATGAACCGAAAAACTTTGTCCGCCCTGTTGACGACCCTGATCCTATTGTCGCTGATGCTTGCCGCTTGCGGCGGCACCCAGGAATGCCCCGAATGCCCCGAGCCGACCTGCCCCGAGTGCCCCGAGTGCCCTGAGGCGGCGGCGGCGCCCGAGTGCCCCGAGTGCCCCGAGTGCCCTGAAGCGGCGGTGGGCCAGGATCTCTATGGCGCCGTGATGGACCGCGGCAAGGTGATCTGCGGCTCGCGCACCGACCTGCTGGGCTTTGGCTACCTCGACGGGGATACGAACGTCGGCTTTGACATCGACCTCTGCCGGGCGGTGGCCACGGCCATGTTCAACGATCCCGAGGCGGTCGAGTTTGTGCCGCTCACGGCTGCCGAGCGCGGGCCCGCGCTGCAGACCGGCGAGATCGACATGCTCTCGCGAAACGTGACCTGGACCTCCAGCCGTGATGCCCAGTGGGGCAACTTTACCATCGTCATGTTCTATGACGGCCAGGGCATGATGGTCCGCGAGGACAGCGGCTTTACCCAGTTGGAGGACCTGGATGGCGCCACCGTCTGCGTGACCACCGGCACCACCACCGAGAAAAACCTGGCCGACAACTTTCGCCAGCGAGGCCTGTCGTACGAGGCGGTGACCTTTGAGGACACGGCTTCGGTCTATAGCGCCTACGAGGATGGCCGCTGCGACGCCGCCACCAGCGACAAGTCGCAGTTGGCGGCCGTGCGAGAGGGATTCGCCAACCCTGACGATCACTATATCATGGACGTGACCATGTCCAAGGAGCCGCTCACGCCGGCGGTGCCCACGGGCGACGACCAGTGGTTCGATGTGGTCAAGACCACCATGTACGTGCTCATCAACGCCGAGGAGCTGGGCATCACCATGGACAACGTGGACGAGATGATGGGCAGCGACAACATCCCCACCCTGCGCTTGCTGGGTGTGGAGGGTAGCTTTGGCCAGGAGGATCTGGGGCTGGCCCAGGACTTTGCGGCCAACGTGATCCGCGCCGTGGGCAACTATGGCGAGATCTATGACCGCTACATGGGACCGAACGGCGATGCCTTTGAGCTGCCGCGCGGCCCCAACGACCTGTGGACCAATGGCGGCCTCATCTATGCGCCACCGCTCCGCTGATCGATAATCTGATGGGGGAGGTGCAGTCCGGGCTTACCGATGCCCGGCTGCACCTCCCAACTGGTACGGCGAGACTCATCCCCGGCTCCGCGCGGACCACAGTCCGCGCATTGCCACCGGGTGTGCTGGACTGTGGTCCAGCACGAGCAGAGGTCGGCAGCTCTGCAGTAACGATTTCAGTCGTTTTCTTATCAATTTAGCGACTGAGTCCGACCACTGGTCAGTGCGTCGCTATGAGCAGCGCAAGTCATCCTTGACCGTGCACTAGCCAGTAGAGAAGCAAGTTAGCGAACTGCCATTATGAGCCAATCATCCTTTACGCGCATCTTCTATCGCAAGGGGGTCCCCCTGTGGCGGGACGTGGTGGTCCTGCAGTGGGTCGCCCAGATCCTGTCGGCTGTCCTGGTCCTGGGCTTCATGTGGTTCTTTGTGAGCAACGTGCTCCGAGCGGCCGAGGCCCGGGGACTGAGCTGGAATTATAACTTTTTGAGCGAATCGGCCGGCTTTCCCATCAGCGAGTCGGTCATCCCCTACGACGAGGCCCGCAGCTTTGGCTACGCCTTTATCGTCGGCGTCCTCAATACGCTCAAGGTGGCGCTGGTGGGCGTTGTTTTCGCCACCCTGCTGGGGATCGTCACCGCGGTGGCCCGCCTATCCTCCAACTGGCTGGTCAGCAAGATCGCCAGCGTCTACATCGAGATCATCCGCAACGTCCCGCTGCTGGTCCAGTTGTTCTTTTGGTATTTTGGCTTTTTCCAGACCCTGCCGGCCGTGAGAGATGCGACCGCGCTGCCCGGCCCCATCTACCTCAGCCAGCGGGGGCTGTACATGGTCTGGGTCAAGCCAACCTCGACCTTTTGGTCCTGGATGGTCTTTGTCGGCGCGGCATTGGTTCTGTCCCTGGTGTTATACATGATTCTAAATCGCTACCAGATCGAGACGGGGCGGACGACCTATCCTGTGGCCACGGCCCTCGCCGTGCTGGTCGTGCTGCCGTTGATAGGCTGGTTCGTCGTGGGCAGCAATCCGCTGACCACGACCGTCCCCGTCCTGGGCAAGTTCAACTTTGAGGGCGGTCTGAGGCTGACCCCCGAATTCACCGGCCTGCTGGTGGGATTGGTCATCTATACCGGGGCCTTTATCGCCGAGGTGGTGCGGGCCGGCATCCTGGCCGTGCAAAAGGGACAGTTTGAGGCAGCCCGCGCCGTGGGCCTGACGCAGATGCAGACCCTGCGGCTGGTCGTCTTTCCCCAGGCCCTGCGGGTGATCATCCCCCCGCTGATCAGCCAGTACCTGAACCTGACCAAAAACTCGAGCCTGGCCATCCTGATCGGCTACGCCGACGTCTTTTTCGTGGGCCGGACGATCATTAACCAGGCCGGCCGGGCGCTGCCGGTCTTTCTGCTGATCATGGCCATCTATCTCACGATCAGCCTGATCACGTCGATGATCATGAATGTGTACAACCGGCGCGTGCGGTTGGTGGAGCGATAGCCATGAGTGCAACGACAGAGACCTCTTCGCGACGCCCCGCAGCTCCGGGCCCGCTCCAGTGGCTACGCAAGAACCTGTTCAGCTCGTGGTTCAATTCCCTGCTGACGGTCGTATCGGTAGTGCTGATCTATTTTGTGCTGAAAGGTATCATCAACTGGGTGTTTTTCGTCGCCGATTGGAGCCCGGTGGCGGAGAGCCTCAAGATCTTTGCCGTGGGCCTGTATCCCCTCGGGGAGATCTGGCGGATCGGAACCATCCTGGCCATGGTCTCGTTCCTGGCGGGGGTCAGTTGGGGCGTGTGGGGGGGCACGGTGCGCACCTTTGCCATCGTCCTGGGCTCGGGATTCATTGTCATCGCCCTGCTGCCCTTCGATCTCTATCCCCCCAACGACGATCCTCTGGACCTGATGCTGCGGCTGGGTTTTCTGCTCCTGCCGGTGCTCATTCTGCTGGGTTTTCTGCTGGGCTCGAAGACGAGGATCAAAGGCAGCCTGGTCATGGGGCTCTGGCTCGTCTCGTTCTTTACGTCGCTGGTGCTGTTGAGCGGCTTTGAGGGCAGCGGGCTGCTGCCCAAGGTGGAATCCAACGTTTGGGGCGGGCTGCTGCTGACCTTCCTGCTGGCGATGGTGGGCATCGTCGCCTCATTCCCCATCGGCGTCATGCTGGCCCTGGGCCGCCAGAGCTCCCTACCGGTGGTAAAGGTCTTTTGTACCCTGTTCATCGAGATCGTCCGCGGGGTGCCCCTGGTGACGATTCTGTTCATGGCCTCGATCATCCTACCCCTCTTTTTGCCGGAGGAGGTGCGCATCGACCGCGTGTTACGGGCCATGATCGGCATGACCCTCTTTGCGGCGGCCTATATGGCCGAGAACGTGCGCGGCGGCCTGCAATCCATTCCCAGGGGCCAATATGAGGCGGCGAAGGCGGTGGGGCTGACCAACGTTCTGACCATGGTCTTCATCATCCTGCCCCAGGCGCTGCGGGCCGTGATCCCAACCATTGTGGGGCAGTTTATCTCTCTGTTCATGGACACCACCCTGGCCATCATCGTCGGTCTGATGGAGCTACTGGCGGTGGGCAAGGCGGTCCTGCAGAGCAACCAGGAGTGGTTGCTGCGGGACAAAGAGGTGTATCTATTTATCGCCGTCTTGTTCTGGATTTTCACCTATTCCATGTCCTATGCCAGCCGCCGGCTCGAGTCGGCGTTGGGTGTGGGCGAACGCTAGAGTTTGCTCAGAACCCCCGTCTCGGGGGTGTTGTCCTCCGCCCTCGAGGACGAGGGCTAGAGCTTATGCAAATAGGCAGTTGGGGAGAACAGGTATGTCAGACGAAACGAGACTGGACGTCGGAGACGACATCATTATCTGCCGCGAGGTGGAAAAGTGGTTCGACGATTTCCACGTCCTGCGCGGGATCAGCATCACCATCAAAAAGGGAGAGGTGGTCGTCATCTGCGGCCCGTCCGGGTCGGGGAAATCGACCTTTATCCGCACCATCAACCGCCTGGAAGAGCACCAGAAGGGCGACATTATCGTGGATGGCATCGAGCTGTCGGACGACATTCGAAACATCTCCGCCATTCGCAGCGAGATCGGCATGGTGTTCCAGTCGTTCAACCTCTTTCCCCACCTGACGGTGCTGCAAAACGTCACCCTGGCGCCCATGCGGGTGCGCAAGTTGCCCAAGGCCCAAGCAGAAGAGATCGCCCAGGCGCTGCTGGAGAGGGTGGGCATCCCCGAGCAGGCGGAAAAGTACCCCGGCCAACTGTCGGGCGGCCAGCAACAGCGCGTGGCCATCGCCCGCGCCCTGGCCATGGAGCCCAAGATCATGCTCTTTGACGAGCCCACCTCGGCGCTGGATCCGGAGATGATCAAAGAGGTGCTGGACGTGATGCGCCAGTTGGCCCGCTCGGGGATGACCATGATCGTGGTCACCCACGAGATGGGCTTTGCCCGCGAGGTGTGCGACCGCATCGTCTTTTTTGACGAGGGCGTGATCGTGGAGCAAGCGCCGCCGACCGAGTTCTTTGACAATCCCCGGGAGGAGCGGACCAAGCTGTTCCTGAGCCAGATTTTGACACATTAGCCTTCTGGCCCTATAATCTTGTCAGCAAGCATCGAGCTGACCGGCCGGTGGGCCGGTCAGCTTGCACGTTGGAGGAAGATTGAGGTTTAGCCTATCGACGGGAACGTTGTACGCCTATCCCCTGTCCTGGATCTTTGGCGCGGCGCGCCAGGCAGGCTTTGAGGGCATCGAGCTGGTCGTCAACCCGGAGGCCATCCGGCGCGGCGGGCGGGCCGTGCGTCGCCTGGCCGAGGCCGAGGGGATCGAGATCCTATCTGTCCACCCCACGGTTGTTCCCCTCCCCGGCTGGCGGGAGCGTCGCAACGGTATCGGGCCGACCATCCAGCTCGCCCAGGAGATAGGTGCGGGGCTGGTCGTGATGCACACGCCGCGCTCAAAGAGCCTGGACGAGGGCGCTGGCCTCGTCTTCCGGCAGCGGGTCGAGACCTGGCAGGGCCGGCTGGCGGGGAGCGGTCAACGATTGGCCATCGAGAACAAGGCCATCCGGGCTGAGGAGGAGCGGTACTATGCGCTCACCCCGCTGGACCGCTTGCGCGCCTTTGCCGACCGCCACGACCTGGGCCTGGTGCTCGACGCCGCCCACGCCGGAACGGCTGGTGAGGATCTCCTGGCGGCGCGGCAGGTGTTCGACAGCCGGTTGTGTAACGTCCATCTCAGCGACATGGGGGGACGGTTTCCCCTGGCCGGCTTTTCGCTGGCCCACAGGTTCCTGAAGGAGCACCGTTTTCCCGGGGCCGGGGAGATGCCATTGTCCGATCTGCTGGCCGATCTGAAGGGCAATGCTTACGCCGGTCCCGTCACCCTGGAGGTCAGTCCCTGGGCGGTGCATGCCTGGTGGCCGCCGGCGGTGCGCCGCCGCCTGGCCGAGGCCCTGGCCTGGATGAAGCTGGCGTCAGGGCATGACCTGCCTCAGGATCAGTCCAAGGCGACCGCGGGGCATGAAACGGGGTAGATGGAGGGGATTCACTCACCCGGCTCGCTGTCCTGCTCCTCCACCGTCTCGGGCTCGGGCAGGCGCACGCGCTTGAGCGAGACCTTGTTGGCCTGCCGGCAGCGGGGACACTCTGCGGAATAGTGGGCGGGCTTGCCGCTGACCCCTTCGGCCGCCAGCGCATTGGCGATGTACTGTTCGGCCAACTGAAACGCGTTCCCGCACTTGAAACATCGAACTTTGACCATGATCTATCCTCCAGGTGGGTTTTCGAACCCAGTACCACGACTAGTATACAGCAGAGATTCGGACAGGTCAAGCTACCATGAAGCATTTCTACGAGCTCACAAACCGCGGCCGGGCGCTCCGACTGCGCAGGATGGCGCTGCAGGCCCTTGAGTGCTACGATCTGGATGTCGAGCGCCTTCGGCTGCTGACCAACGACATGAACGGCATCTTTCGGGTGGATACCGCTGGCGGGCAAAAGTACATCGTGCGCGTCACCCTGCCCGAGGGGGGGCATGGCCTGGCAGAGATCCGATCGGAGATGATGTGGCTCGCGGCGTTGCGCCGTGATACCGGTCTGGGCGTGCCCGAACCCATTGCTACCCGCGATGGCGCGCTGGTGACGACGGTCGAGGTTGCCGGGGTCCCCGAGGCCCGCCATTGCGCGGTCTTTGGCTGGGTCCCCGGTCCGGACCTGGCCGACCGGCTGACGCTGGAGAATGTGTCCAAGATGGGCGAGCTGTCGGCCCGTCTGCACGCACACGCAGAGAGGTTCGTCCCGCCGGAGGGCTTTTGGATCAAGACGGCGGACTCGAACTTTCCGTTCGGCGAGCCGGTGGTCCTCTTTGACGAGCCGTACCGCAATCTGTTTCCGGCCGGCAGGCGACGACTATTCCAGGAGGCCGTGGAGCGGATAGAAGCCACCATTGGCCGGCTGTTCACCGACCGGCGGGGGCTGCGCGTGTTGCACAACGATCTGCACCAGTGGAACGTCAAGGTATACCGGGGCGAGCTATTCGCGCTGGACTTTGAGGATCTGATGTGGGGCTACCCGGTGCAGGATATCGCCATCACGCTCTACTATTGGCAGGGCCACGAGCGATACGCGTCCCTGCGCGAGGCATTCCAGCGGGGCTATACCAGGCACAACGACTGGCCAGAAGGGGTCCCCGGCCAGATCGACACGCTGATGGCGGGACGGGCGCTCAACCTGGCCAACTTTGTCCTCCAGGATCCAAATCCAGAATGGCAACGAGAGGCCCCGGCCTTTGTCGAGCGGACGGAGGGGCGGCTGCGGGCGTGGATGGAACGGCTATGAGGGCGTACGCGCCGGGCTAGATCTCCTCGATACGCGCCCGGACCTGGCCCAACGAGGCGCTGATGCCGTCCAGCTCGGCCTCGACGCGGGTCAGCTTCTGCTGCTCGGCACGGACGAAACGGGTGTAAGGGGCGATCGCCTCCCGGAGGCGTTGCAGGCTGCGGGCCAGCTCCCGGTCGAACTCTTCACCCATCGATTTCATCAGGCGCTGGCGGAGATCCTCCAGCTTGTCGTGCAGGTCCTTTTTGGCCCGGCGGCGCTTGGCCGGGATGATGAGCAGGCCGACCACGGCCAGGGCACCGGCGGCCAGGATGCCGGTAAAGTCGGCCAGGGCGGTGTGGAGGATGGCGATCAGCACCGCGCCCAGCCCCACCGCGCCCACCTGCAACAGGGCCGTGCCGGCCACCGCATCGCGCACGCCCTCGGCCAGCTTGCGGGCTTCGGCCTCGCGGTCGTAGGTCATGACCACCTCTTTGGCCGCCCGCCCCACCGAATCGAGGAGTTCGCGGCGGTTGTATTCAAAGGGACCGCCCACCTGGCCGATGATCTTTTCCTCCTGGTCGTGGACCCTGGCCCGGTGGCGATCCAGGTACTCCAGCGTTGCCTGCCACTGGCGCAGGTCTTTGGCCACCAGCCAGTCGATGAGGGCGCTGACCTCCTGCTCGATCTGGTAGGGGGTGTCGGCCACCACCTTGCGCTCGAACTCGGCCTGGATGCGCTGGGTGTTGACCAGGTCGATGACGCGGGCCAGGCGCAGGGTCTCGTCGAAATAGACCATGCCCCGGTTGTTCATGGCCAGCAGGACCTTTTCGATGTCGGCCATGCGGTAGCGAAAGTCGTTCTGCATGTCGGTGCGATAGATCTCGAGCTGGTCCTCGATATTCTCGATGGCTTTCAGATCCTCGGCCAGCAGCGCCAGCCGGTTGCGGGCCAACTCCAGGTAGCTGGCCACCATCCGCTCGCCGACGCCCATCGGGTTGCGAAGCTTGAGCCTCAGGCGGCTCTTTTCGTCCAGCGTCTCGTGGATGTAGGTCTCTACCCCGGCAAAGTTGCTGGCGACCCACAGCGCATCCCGCTCGCCCGGGCTGTCGACCTGCTTGGCCTTGAGCGCCAGCCGGGCCGAGATGGGAAACACCTCCGGCGTAAAGCCCAGCAGGGCCAGCGCGTTCTGGCGGATGAATTGCATTACCTGGGCCACCTCGGCCTCCTCCAGGAGGTCGGTCTTGTTGAGGAGGATGACCACCTTTTTGCCCCATTCGCGAATGCGCTCCATAAAGGCGCGCTCGCTCTCGGTAAAGGGCCGGTCGGCGGAGGTGATAAAGATCACCAGGTCGCTGCGGGGTACGAACTCCTGGGTCAGTTGCTCGTGGCGGCGGATGATGGCGTTGGTGCCCGGAGTGTCCACGATGTTGATCTCGCGCAGAAAGGCGGCCGGGTAGGTGACGGTCAGCACGCCGTCCTCCTCCACCTCCCGATCGGAGGTTTCGCCATAGTGCAAGATGCAGATCTGGGCCGTGGTAGGGGTCACGCCCTCGGGCAGGAACGGCTCGCCCAGCAGGGCGTTGATAAAGGCCGACTTGCCGCTGTTGAACTCGCCGACCACGACCAGCAGAAACAGCTCGTCGAGCTGCTGGATCGATTTCTGCAGGGTCTTGCGATCTTCTGGGGTGATCTCAAATTCGGCCAGGGCCAGTTGCAGGCGTTCCAGCGCGGCTTTTTCGTCCTTCAGGAGTTGTGACTGTCTACGATTCAGGATGGTTCGAAGCAAAGCGTCCCTCGGTTCAAGGTCCTATTTAGCGCCAGAGCCACATCAACCGGGCTTTGCGCTCGTCCAGGCGCAGGCCAGCTTTCTGGGCCAGGCGAACGGCCGCCGCGTACTCTTGATTGGTGATGCTCCGGTCCAGCGGTGGGTACTCACGCGCGCGATAGCAGGGCCGGTACTGGGCCATCACGTTAATATACGTGTCGGGCGAGATTTCGTCGCGCAAAAACCGGACGATTTCTGTTGTGCCGGCCAGATCCTCGGGCAGGACCAGGTGCCGGACCAGGAGCCCGCGCCGGGCCACCCCCCGTTCGTCCATCGTCAGATCGCCCACCTGGCGGTGCATCTCTTTGACCGCCGCCTGGTTGGCCAGCGGATAGTTACGGACCTTGGAGTAGCGCAGGCCTACGTCGGCATCGGCGTATTTCATATCGGGCATATAGATGTCGACGATACCGTCCAGCAGGGCCAGCGTCTTGAGTGTGTCGTAGCCGCCGGTGTTGTAGACCAGGGGCAGGCGCAAGCCAGCCTGGGCGGCGATGAGCAGCCCGGCCAGGATCTGGGGCACCACGTGGCTGGGCGATACGAAATTGATGTTGTGGCAGCCCTGGCTTTGCAGGCTGAGCATCATGCGGGCCAGGTCCTCCGGCTCTACCTCCTCGCCGCCACCGCCCTGGCTGATCTCATAGTTCTGGCAGTACTGGCAACGCAGGTTGCACCAAGCGAAAAAGATGGTTCCCGAGCCGCCACGGCCCACCAGGGGGTCTTCCTCGCCAAAGTGAGGGCCATAGCTGGAGACAAGGGCCCGCTCGCCGGTGCGGCAGCCCGCGCCCTCGGGGCTCAGGCGGCGGTTCACGCGGCACTTGCGGGCGCAGATGTCGCAGGCTTCCAGGCGAGCATAGGCTTCGGCCACGCGGCATTTCAACTCGCCGGAGCGAAGGTGGTGCAGGTAGGCTGGCTCAAAGCGTTCAGGCATGGCTTACCAACTCACCGGGACCATCCGTTCCCGATAGTTCCGATCCCGGAACTTGACATGCTTATGCAGCTTGCCATACTCGTACAACTGGCGTGTGACCTCGACGTCCTGCTGGCAATAGTCCAGGATCTCCTGGATGCGGCCCTGTTTGTACCAGCGCACGGCCTGCAAGCCGTCGGCCGACTTGGTGGTGCCCAGTGTGGAGGCGGCCAGCTTGTCCAGACTGACCCGGAAGCCGAGCCGCTTGTGGATGTGGTCCAGCATGTCGACGGTGGGGATGTCGTCCAGCGGGTCGTCGGCATAGGCCCGCAGCACCTCGTAATCGAAGCCCAGTACGTTAAAGCCCACCACCAGGTCGGCGGCTCGCAGATCGGCGATCAGGTCGGCGGCGTCCTCCTCGGTATAGCGGTGGAAGGCGCCATCGGCGCTGGAGTAGGTCACGGCCGCCGAGAGGCCCAGCTTGCGGATGTTGTGCCGGCCGCCCACCTCGTCGAAACTGCGCTGGGTTTCGAGATCAAAAAACAGGACGTTCATGTCATAACTCCCATCCCTTGGTACTTCATTCTATCATGAACCGACCGCCGATGCAAGCGAGGACGGTGCACACTGTACCCCTTTTGACGCACATGCTCCTTTGGGTTATACTGTAGGCCGATTCCCATTCTACTGTGGACGTGCAGGTACCGCGTCCGCACGACCATCGGAGGCAACAACCATGGCCAAGAAGAGTGAAAAAAAGCTAGCCAAGCAGGAAGCCAAGGAACGGAGGCGTGCCCAGAAAGCCGAGCGCCGGCAGCATCGTCGCAAGGCGCAGGCTGTGCTCTCGAGGGAGGAAATCGCCGGCCAGCTCCGGGCGCTGGCCTCGCAGGTGGAGTCCGGGACCTTTGTCCTGGGCGACACCGAGGTGGAGGTGCCGTCCCCAGCCGAGTTTGAGATCAGCTACAAGGTTCGAAGGAGGGGCGGCCACCAAATAGAAGTCGAGATCGAGTGGGGTGGCCCACAGAAGGCAGCGCTACTGCCTGCTGAGTGACCACCGGGCCTGTAGCAGCTGGCCGTCCCTTGCGGCCGGCTGCTACAGGTTTGCGATCTCGCCAAGATGACTATTCTGCTGACCGAGCTGGTCGCTGCTCTGCCCCGGGCCAGGGTGCGGGGTCAGGCCGATATCAAGGTCGAGGCCATCACCAACGATTCGCGCCGGGTGGTGCCCGGAAGCCTTTTTGTCGCCTATCGCGGTGTGAGCGCCGACGGGCACGATTTTGTGCCGCAGGCGGTGGCCCGGGGCGCCGTCGCCGTGGTGGCCGAAAAGAGGCTCAGGGGCCTGAGGGTTCCCCTGGTGGTCGTCCCCGAGGGCCGGGAGGCGCTGGCCCACCTCTCGGCGGCCTGGCGTGGCTACCCTTCCCGCCAGCTCACCGTCGTGGGCGTGACCGGCACCGACGGCAAGACCACCACTTGCAACCTGATACACAGCATCCTGACCGCCGCGGGCCGCCGGGCGGGTCTGGTCAC
>JASFHU010000060.1:0-12421 GCA_050123055.1 Anaerolineae bacterium | reverse complement strand
CTGGGCGTGATACGGGCCTCTACCTCCTCGGGGCGCAGATCGAAATCATCCTCCTCGTAGGTAGGGACCGATACGACCCTTCCCCCGGCGAGCTGAATGGCGCCGTCGTAGGACGTATAGCGCGGGTCGGGCATCAGGATCTCGTCGCCTGGATTAACCAGCGCCTGCACGATGAGGAATAGAGCCTCCTGCCCGCCCGTCGCCACCAGCACCTCGCTGTGGGGGTCGACATCGACATCGTTGTCACGCAAGAGCTTGGCGGCGATGGCCTGACGCAGCTCCAACAGCCCCTCGGGCGGCGGCATCTCCTGGGCTGACCCCCTGCGGATGGCGTCTTTGGCTGCCTGCACAATGTGGGCCGGCGTTTCCAGGTCGGGGTCGCCCCGGCCCAATGGAATGACGTCATCCATGCTGGCGGCCAGCTCCATCATCCTGTAGCGCAGCTTGGTGCCGTTCTCGGACACCGTTCTCCGTCCCGTCATCGCGCGCTCCCATTCTTCCCACCGAGCGCCCTGCGCATCCGCTTCATGGCCCGCTCCAACTGGGTCAACGTTGGCCACAGCGAAAGCCTGGCATAGCCCTCACCCCCAGGGCCGAAGTGACTGCCGGGCCTCAGGGCCACACCCGCCTTTGCCAGCAGCCAGGAGGCAAAACCGTTCGACGACCGGCCTGCAGGCCGGATATCCAGCCAAACATAGGGCGTGGCAGCAGGGTTGCTGTGGGGCAAGCCCATCTCGTCCAGCACGGCCAGCACAAAGGCCCGCTTTCGATCGATTTCGGCCCGGCGATAGGCCAACCAGTCTTGGGGGCCGGTCAGGACCTCCAGAGCCGCGTACTGGGCCATGGCGCTGGTGCAGATGGTCATGGCCTGCTTGAGGTCACGCACCGGCTGGGCGATCTCTTTGGGTCCGGCAAAATAGCCAACCCGCCAGGATGCCAGATCGTGCAGCCGGGAAAAACTGCCCACGATGAGGGTCCGCCCGGCGGCTTGAGAAAAAGAGGCGATGCTCGTGTGGCGCACCTGGCCAGCCACCGACTCGTCCAGCGACTCGTCCGAGATCACAGTCAGATCGTGCTCCTGCGCCAGTGCAGCAATGGCGGCCATCTCTTTGGCCGGGATCACGGTGCCGGTTGGGTTGGCCGGATTACTCAGGATCAGCAATCGGGTCCTGTCTGTCAGGCAAGCGCGAATCGCTTGGGCCGTTACCTGAAAGCCACCCGCGGCCCCCTGGGGAACCGGCACCGGAACCGCCTGCGCCAGTTCGATGTCGGCGTCGATGTAGGCCGGCCTCAATGCCGGCACCAGTACCTCTTCTCCCGGCTGGGCCAACACCCGGATGGCGACGAACAGACTCTCCCGCCCGCCCGTGGAGATGATGACACCCAGGGATGGGTCCAGGGTCACGCCCTGCTCTCGCTCCAGCTTCTCGGCGATGGCCCGGGCCAGGGCCGGAAGTCCAGGCCGCGTCGTATAGTGGGTCTCTCCCCGGTCCAGGGAGGCTTCCACGGCGGCCATCACGTTCTCGGGCAAGGGCGCGCCCGCGTACTCGCGGCTCAGGTCCAGGATCCCATCTTCGGAGGCGTTGAGCTTGTCCTCACTGGTACGCATTACAGGACCTCCGCCAAACATTGCCCTACATACGCAACCTGCTCCTCGGTCAGCTCGGCATAGATGGGCAGGCACAGCAATTTGTTGGCCACCGCCTCGGTGACGGGCAGGTCGCCGGCCTGGTATCCCCGGTTCTGGAAGACGGTCTGCAGGTGGACGGGTGGGATATACAACAGGTAGGTGGAGACTCCGCGCCGGGCCAGGTGGCGCCGCACCTGGTCGCGGTCAGGAACCTGGATGACGTAATTACGATAGACGTGCTCGTGGCCCTCGGGCACGTAGGGTGTCTCCAAAGGTAGACCAGAGAGCGCCTGGCCATAGGCCGCGGCTAGGTGCCGCCGTTTCTCGATCCAGCCCTCCACACGGGGCAACTTGGCGCTCAGGATGGCGGCCTGGAGCGTATCCAGGTGGTTATGATAGCCCTCGACGTCGTGATCCATGGGTGTGAGGAGCGCAATGGGGCCCACGGTCTCAAAGACGCGCTTTTCGCCATAACTGCCCCATAACCGAGCCTGGCCCGCCAGGTGGGCATCGTCGGTGGTCACCATGCCGCCGTCGCCATAGGCGCCCAGGATCTTGTTGGGCGCAAAGCTGAAGCAGCCCAGGTGGCCAATACCGCCCACCCTCCGGCCCTTGTAACGGGCGCCCAGGGCCAAGGCGGCGTCCTCGACCACGACGAGATCGTGCCGCGCCGCGATATCCATCACCGCGTCCATGTCGGCCGGCAGACCGTACAAGTGGATGGGCATCAGTGCCCGGGTCCGGGGTGTGACCCTGGCCTCGATGAGGGTCGGGTCGATGTTGTGCGTCCGGGCATCGATGTCAACCAACACCGGCGTGGCTCCCGTGTGGCTGATGGCCGAGATGGTCGCCATGTCTGTATTGGCCGTGGTGATCACCTCGTCGCCGGGTCCCACGCCCGCTGCCTTGAGGGCCAGGAACAAAGCCGCATAGCCCGAACCGACGGCGACGGCGTAGCGCGTGCCACAGAACCGGGCAAACGCATCCTCAAAGGCATCCAGCTCAGGCCCTCGCTCGAACTCGCCACTGTCGATGACGCGGCGAATGGCCTGGTCAATATCGGCCTTGATGGATCGATATTGGGCCGGTAGATTCGCGCCGGGTACCACTATCTCTGTCGCTGCCCCTTGCTGGCCAACCATATCTGCGCTCTCCTTACCCCTGGCCTCACGTTTCGAGCTAGCGGACGGGCACCGTCAGCGAGTCGATGTCGCGGGGATAGTGGGTCAGCCGCTCGTAGCCGGTCTCTGTGACCAGGATGGTGTCGGAGTGACGGAAACCAGCCTCGCCGGGGAAATAGAGGCCCGGTTCGCAACTAAACATCATGCCCGCATCCAGCACGGTCTCGTCGCCTGCGTCCAGATAGGGATGCTCGTGGGTCTCGAGGCCCTTGCCGTGCCCGGCGTGGTGGCGCAGCGCGTCCTCCATGCCGTGCTTCACCGCCACCTGCTTGACGGCCTCCCAGACGTCGCAGCAGCGCACACCGGGCTTGATGGCCTCCATGCCAGCATCCTGGCACTCGACCATGACCTGGAAGCGCTTTTCATCGATGGGCCGCCTCCGGCCGAAAAAGCCGGACCGTTCGGTCTCACCGATATAGTTGCACACCGCAGTGCCATAGGTGATCATGACTACGGTGTCGGGCTGTAGCACGGCCGTGCCCTTGGGTCCGTGGGGCAGCGAGCTGGAGCCGCCGAACAGACTGCGCCCAAAGACCAGCCCCCGGGCATAGCCGTTAAAGTCGATGATCTCGGGCAATTCGGCCAGCATCTTGCGGATGACGGCATCTTCGGCCATACGGTGTACCTCGTACTCGGTCACACCGACCTTGAGGGAGTCAAATCCGACGCCGACCAAATAGTCGCAGTACTTGCTGCCCAGACGCATGAGCGCGATCTCTTCGGGGTGTTTGATCAGGCGCAGCTCCACCAGCAGGCGGTGGGCGTTTCGCACGCCATCTCCCAGGCGGGCCTTGATGGTCTCGTAGCCCTCAACGGCATCGGACATGACCAGGTTGGCCATATCCAGACCGACCCGCTTGCCGGCATACCCCCGGTCGACGAGGCGGTCCGCAATCCAGTTCCAGTCCCCCTCCGGATAGTCAAAGTAGGTGTCGATGTCATCCAGCCAGGGCGCCTTGCCCCGCAACTGGTCGATCTCTAGCTCGGTGGTCAAGGCAAACACGCTGCCATCGGCCGCAAACCCAAGGCCGATGGGCCGCTCGGTGGTCATGTGAAAGAACCCGGTCAGGTAGGCCATGGTGGTCGCGTCAAAGACCATCAGCAGGTCCAGGTCTGTGTCGCTGAGACGCTTGAACAGCTCCTGCCGCCGGTCCTGGTGAAATGCCTCGCTCAGCTTGTACACAAACTCCATGTCTTTGCTCCTCTCCTTGGGCGTCATTTAAACGCCTTGCCACCTTTGAAGACCTGGACGATCTTGGCTTCGTCCTGTAGGATGGTGATGTCCACCAGTGGGTCACCATCAACGACGACGAGGTCGGCGTACTTGCCCGCTTCGACGGTACCGATATCGTCCGCCATGTCCAGGCACTCGGCGCCTGTCCGGGTGGCGGCGATGATGGCCTCGAGGGGTGTGAATCCAAGCTTGACAAACTCTTCCAGCTCGGCGGCATTCTGGCCATGGTAAACCAGGAATCCGGCATCGGTACCCATGGCCACCTTGACGCCCGCTGCTCGCGCCCTGTCCAGGGTTCCCTGTTTGTCGTCCCGCGCTTTCAGTAACCAGGCCAGGACGGCTGGTTCCATCTTGTCTCGCTCAGGCGGCTGAGTGCTGAGGGTATTCACCAGCAGGGTGGGCACAAGGAAGGTGCCCCGCTCGGCCATCAACTCTACCTGCTCCTGATCCAGCCAGTGCCCGTGCTCGACAGAGTCGATGCCAGCCTTCAGGGCAGCCGTCAGTCCCGGTCCGCCCGAGGTATGGGCGGCGACCCGCTTGCCAACCCAATGCGCCTCCTCACAGATGGCGGCCATTTCCTCGTAGGTCATCTCCTGGATCCAGGGCTCCTCCAGGTTGTGGGCGCTGCCGCCACAGGCGTTGAGCTTGATCAGGTCCACCCCCCACTTGATCTGGGTGCGGGCTGCCTTGCGGCACTCCCAAGGGCCATCACACACCCCGGTACGGCCATAGATGGTGACCGCCGGCGACCAGTAGGGCTTGTCCATGTGCCCGCCGGTGCGGCTCAGACCCTGTCCCGCTACCCGCAGCCGCGGCCCGTCGATGATGCCCTCGTCGATGCATTTACGAAGAGCGACATCGACATAGGCCGGCGAACCCAGGCTGCGCAGGGTGGTAAAGCCCGCGCGCAGGGAACGCATCCCATAGTTCCAGGCCCGCAGGGTCAGGGTTCCCTCCAACTGCTGAGCTTCGGCCAGCGCATAGTTGTCGGTCGGCCCGCCCGGGGTGTGGATGTGCACGTGGGCGTCGACCAGGCCAGGCATGACCGTCTTGTCGCGAGCGTCCAGAACCTCGGCGTCGGGCGGCACATGGACGGCGGCGCTCGATCCAACCTGGACGATGCGCTCGCCGTCGACCAGGACAACCATGTCCGGCAACGGTTCAGCGCTGACTCCATCGATCAGTTTTCCTGCCTGGATCACCAGCATGATCTTTTCCTCCAAAAACACCCAGACAAGTCTGGGACTCCGGACTCCCCAACTTGCTGTGGGTGTATTCTTGCCTGGTGGTGTCCAACGAACATGATGACTCCTAAGACTAGACTCAATGTGTCCAGCCCAACCAGAAATCCTCATCGGTCTGCAGGTAGGGCGCCACGTCAAAGCGCTCAAAGGCTCGAGCCGCCGATTCCCGGGCGGTGCCCAACACCGCCTCTTCGTCCACCGTCTGTACCACCCGGTCCTGCATGAGGATCTTGCCATCGACGAGGACGGTAGCCACGTCGTTGCCATTGGCGTAGAAGGCCAGCAAGCGGGGCACGGTCGAATTGGGCACCAGGTGGGGCCGATCCAGGTCGACCAGGATGATGTCCGCTTTTTTGCCCACCTCCAGCGAGCCGATCTGATCGTCCAGGCCCAGCGCCCGGGCGGCGTCGATGGTCACCATGCGCAGCGCTTTGCCGGCGGGCAGCAAACGAAAGTCGCCCAGCCGCTGCCATTGGGCCCACATGGCCCTTGATATCTCTTTGAACAGGTCGTAGGAGCAGTAGGGCGCGGTCCCATCAGTCGTGATGGCCACGTTGGCGCCGGCCTGCAACAGCTCGATGGCCGGGCAGGGTCCGTGGACGATGTTCTCGGCCGTAAAGGGAACCAGGGCGACGTTGACCTGCTGCTGGCCCATGAATTGGACCTCCTCCGATCCCATGTCGTTACAGTGGGCCAGGACCAGGTCCGGTCCCATCAGCCGCTCCATCCGCTCCAGGCCAAAGTGTTGCAGCCCAAAGGTGACGGAGTCCCGGAAGGCATGGCTGTGGAGCAGGATACCAAAGCGATCCACGATGTCGCGGGCCTCGTCCGCCTTTTCGATGACCACCGGGATGTCCTCAGGGGCATAGGAAAAGGGAAAGCGCGGGTGAGTGGCATGCCGCCCAAAGAGGTAGGGAACATGGAGCGCTACCCGCACACGCCCCCCGGCCCCGCCATCCCAATCCTGGATGATGCCGGTCGAGTTCTCCAGGGCATCCTCATAGGTGAAGGTCTGGCGCACAGGCTTGCCATCCTGCCAGAGGGTGCCCGACCAGGGCTCTGGCAGGTGGGTGATGAACGGGTCCGGCGGCCCCACACCCAGAATGCCCCGGATGCCCACCGACTCGACCGCCTCGGCCTGGCGGGTGGCAAAGACCGGGCTGTCCATGCGCGCTGGGGTGGCACCAATGACCGTCAGGCCACACGTCACGCCGAACCTGAGACGCTCCACATTGGACAGCATCCCTTCCGCCTGCCACCAAGCCTCGTCCGCGGCATGAAAGTAGAGATCGTTGGTCGGCCAGCCCAGATCCGGGTGGCGGATGGCCCGGATCATGCCGTGCCCGGCGTGCCCATAGGCGTCCACCAGACCCGGCATCACAGCCTTGTGCCTGGCATCCAGAAGAGTCTCCGCCTGATAGGCCGACCGTACCTCGGGCGATGGACCTACGGCAACGATAGCATCGCCCAGGACCGCGACTGCCCCGTCATCGATGACCCGGTGCTGGGGGTCCATGGTTACCACCACGCCCCGCTCTATGATGAGGTCTGCCCGTTTCATTGGCGCGCTCCGCAACCGTGACCACCTCGAAAATGGCCCGCGCTAGTAGAGATGCCCCGGTGGGGCGTCTCTACCGGACATTCTCGTCTGTGGTGGTGTACGACGAACATGTCAACTACTCCGGGTAATCCCAGCTCGTGGCGTGGGGCTGGATCAGCTCCACGGTCATGCCCGGCGTCTGGTCAGGGTAGACAAATGCCTCAAAGCCATCGGGTGCGTCAAAGACCTTGTCCTGGTAGACGGGTACGCCAATGTCGCGCAGGTACTGGACATCGGCCTCGATGCTACCGGTCTGCAGGGCGATGTGCTCCAGGCCTTCACCACGGCTTTCGAGGAAACGGTGGACGCGGGAATCGGGATTCCAGTTCTGGACCAGGTGCAGCCAGCACTCGTTACCCAGCAGGATGCGGGCGTCATACTGCCAGACACGGGCGGGGTCCTGCGTACCCTTGCCCTGGTCGTCACGAAAGTCCTGGCACTCGAGTCCAAACAACTCTTCGAACCGCGCGCAGGCGGTCTTGAGGTCATTCACGGCCAGGCCGATATGTTGCACCCGGATGAGCCCCATCTGGTCGCTGACTGCTCCCGTGTCCCCAGGGTAGTTCCAACTGTGGGCGTGGGGCTGGATCAGCTCTACGGTCAAACCCGACGTCTGGTCGGGATAGACAAAGGCCTCAAAGCCATCGGCGGCGTCGAAAATCCTGTCCTGGTAGATGGGCACGCCAGCCTTGCGCAGGCGCTGCACGTCGGCCTCGATGTCGTCACTTTCCAGGGCGATATGCTCCAGGCCCTGGCCGTGCATTTCCAGAAACTGGTAGACTCGCGACTCGGGATTGCAGCTCTGGACGATGTGCAGCCAGCAGTCATTGCCCAGCAGGATGCGCGAATCGTATTGCCAGATGCGGGTGGGGTCCTGCATACCCTTGCCCTGGTCGTCACGGAAATCCCTGCATCTGAGCCCAAAGACCTTTTCAAGCTGCTCGCAGGCGGCATGCATGTCGCTTACCGCCATACCTATGTGTTGTAGCCGAACGATCGCCACGTCTCAACCCTCCAGATTAACTTTCCTGGCATCCTGGCCGGCACGTTGGCTCAAGACCTTGACCGTCACCTCCGCCGGTTCATCGCCCTTGACCCGGACCACCCATTCCGCCTTCTTGGAAGCCTTGTGCCAGTCGATGAAGCGGGAGTAGTTCATACCCCGCTCTGACCGGCCCGATAGGTGGTCCAGATCCTGTTGTCGCTTGCCCGACACCAGTTCCACCCCTTCACCGAGGGCCAGTTCGGCGGTCACAGGCGTGACCACCTTTGCGTCGACGGCCCGCCGGGTAACATAGGTGGGCAGGTAGCCCAGGTTCTCGACGATGGCCTCCAGCTTGTACACGCGATCGGACACCTTTGTCGTTTTTACTTTGCTGATGTTCAGGCGGGGCGCTGTCAGCGCGTGCTGGAGGGTGAACATCATGTTCTTGTGACACATGTCGGGCAGGTGGTGGGCGGGCGGATTGCGGAACATGAACAGGCGCTTCCAGCCTCCCAGCTCCACTGACCCTAGCTGCGGGTGTTCAAAGGGCGTCCAAGCCATGAAGCCTTCTCCATCGAGCTGCTCGTCGCTCCACTTGAGCAACTTGAGGTTTTCCTCCTCGTTAAGGGGGCGGATGGGGAAGAACCAATCCTTTTCGATGCCCGCGGCGGCATACACGTCCCACAGCTCGGTTACGATGCCCATGATGCCCCGCTGCACGTACAGGAAGCCACCCGAGGTGCCCAGCCGGCGGGGGACGTTGGGGATGTTGAAATCGCTCTCATCGGCAATCAGGCCGTAGCCGGTGGTTTCGGCGCCCATTTCGCCAATCCGTCGAAAGACGACCGTATCCTCGTAGGGGGTGCCGCCTGGCGGTACCTCAAAGGGCAACAAAATGACGCCAGCGTTGGTGTGATAGTTCACCGCGCCGTGGATGTTGGGGTGATCCAGGACAAAGCGGGTGACGGCCATGATCTCCGGCTCGGAAAGCGGGTACTCGCCAGCGCCATACTGCTCATTCTCGGGTCCCCAGGCATAGGGGTAGTTGCGGTTCAGGTTGCCATCCTGGGGTCGCGGGACAGTGGCGTCGGCGCCATCAAAGTCCTCGATCTCACCCTCGGGCAGCAGCCGGTAGTACTCGCCGCCATGTTCCCACAGCTCTCGGTGAACCAGGATGCGCGGGTCTTTCTCCGAGATCTTCCACTCGCCCCTGTCGTCGCGGATTCGCATGTCACTGACAAATCCATCGCCGTTCACGTCGGCATAGTGGAGGCCAGGACCGAACTGGTCCTCACCAGGCATATAGCGACCATTGCCGATCCACTCGTGGTAGGTACCCTTGAGGGCGATCTCCATGCCGTCAGGGTTGACCACCGGCAGGATGTAAAAGGTCTGCCAGTCCAGCAGGCGGGTGACCGTCTCGTCCTGCCCATAATTGGTCAGCAGGTACCAGGCGGTGTACAGGCCGACCACGGCACCCGCCACCTCCTCGGGGTGGGTCACGCCGTCGATATAGTAACCGGGCTTGTCGCCGGGGTCACCTGTGGCCTTGTTGGTGATCTCGATGAGCCACAGGCCACGCCCCTGCAGGCTCGTACCGATATTGTGCACAGTGGCCAGTGCCGGATAGGCTTCCGCCAATCCCTTCAGCGCGGCCTCGGTCTGCGCGGCATCGTAGTAGCGGTCAAAGTCCATTTCGAATCCTGCTTTGCCCATCCCTCTTCCTTTCTCAGGGCGACCTGAATGCCGCCGGTCATGGTTTGTTGGCTATACCGGGTTCCAGGTTCTACAAGGTAAGCCAGCACCACTCTTTGGTCAGCGGCGTATTGGTCAGCACTATACCCCGCTCCTGGCCGACCAGGACGGTATTGGAGTGATTGTACCCCCAGCCACCCCGGGGATTGTACAGTCCAGGCTCGTTGCTAAAGAGCATGCCCTCCTGCAGCACTGTCTCGTCGCCCAAGGCCAGGCAGGGGGCCTGATGGCCTTCCATGCCGATCCCGTGCGCCGGGCGGTGATAGACGAAATCCTTCAGGCCCGCATCCCGGGGCAACCTGAGCACCTGGCTGGCAATCTCGTTGCAGGCCATGCCCGCCCGGCACAGTTCGGCCTGAAGCTCGGTCATCTCGGTGTGTACCTGCCACGTTTTTCTCTGCAGGTCGTTCATCGGCGCAAGCTGCACCGCCCGGTAGCACTCGCCTACGTAACCACCCAGGTGCACCCAACCGGCAAGCTGGATGGCATCACCGTGTTCGATCCTGTGATAATAGAATTGGTTCGGGTGGGGGTAGGCAGTGCTGGCGCCGGCACGGCAGACCAAAAAGATGTCGATGCCGACAGCGTTGTGGGGTCGACCATCAGGCTGTAGCCAGCCCATCAGCAGGTCAGTGATGTAGCGCTTGGTCTCGGCCTGGACGTCATAGTCGGTCACGCTGGTGCCATACTTCAGGATAAAGGCGCGGGCGTACTCCAACATGTGATCCTGGAGGTCGAGCGCCTTTTGGGTGAGGGCCAGTTCGTCCGCATCCTTGATCTGGCGCATCTTGAGGCAGAGGTCACCCACCACCTCAAAGTTGGCCTGGGGCAGGGCGGCACGCATCCGGGCGGCAACGCTCGGCCCCACTTCCGATTCGATGCCCAGGGTGGCCTTGCCAAAGCCCCGCTTGCCCAGGCTGCCCAACATCCACTGCAGCAGATCCTGGGCTGGACCCGGCTCGCAGACAAAGGCATCGTAGGCCCCGTGGTGGGGATAGTCAAAGTACCATTCAGCATCCTGGACCCACCAGGTATCGACCAGATCCCGATCCAACGCCGGGTGGTAGATGACGGGCTCGCCCACCGCCGGCACAAATAGCCAGAAGGGCCGCTCAGTCTTGGAGTGAAAGAGCCCGGTAAAGTAGATGATATTCCAGACGTCCTCCAGGATGATGCCATCGAGGCTGTTCTCCGCCAGAGTGGCCTGGAGGCGTGCCATGTTCTGGCGGTACCACGACTCGGGTAGCCGGAAAGGCGGCTCCAGCGGTGTCATAGGCGGGATGGAGATAGCGGCGCCGAGATTCCTCTTTGTTGCTGCCATGTTGCCTCCGGTCAGGCCAGGAGCGCGTCGATCTCTGCCACCTCTTCGGGGGTCAGGACCCAATCAGCGGCCTTGACGTTGCTCAAGACATGCTCCAGCTTGGTTGCACCTGTGATGACCGAGCAGATCGAGGGTTGGGCCATCAGCCAGGCTTGAGCCAGTTCGTTTAGTCCCCGACCATGGTCCGCTGCCCAGGCTTCCAGCTTTTCGATCTGGTCGAAGTAACCATCGGTCACGTACTTGTCCATGTAGTTGCTGACCGCACCCCGCGATCCTGGCGGTGGGGCCTCGCCCCGCTTGTACTTGCCAGTGAGAAAGCCGCCTGCTAGCGGGAAATAGGGCACAAAGCCCACGTCGTGGGCGCGGCAGTAGGGCAGCACCTCCCGCTCAACGTCTCGTTCCAGGATGCTGTACTCTGATTGGATGACGGTGATGGGCATCCAGCCTTTTACCTCGCACAGCAGGTTGGCGTGGGCCAACTGCCAAGAGGCAAAGTCGGATACGCCCACGTAGCGGATCTTGCCAGCACTCAAGAGATCGTCCAGCGTGCGCAATGTCTCCTCGATGGGTGTGAACTCGTCCCAGCGGTGGATATAGTACAGGTCGACGTGATCGCTCTGCAGGCGGCGCAGGCTGGCCTCCAGGGCATTCATGAGGTGATAGCGTGACGCGCCCCGGTCGTTGGTGCCCTCTCCTGCCGGGAACCAGAATTTGCTGGCCAGGACGAACTTGTCCCAACGACCCTTGAGGGCGACTCCCAGCGTCTCCTCCGAGCGGCCTTTCTGGTAGCTGTTGGACGTATCAATGTGGTTGATGCCATGCTCGATGGCGGCATCGATGACGTTGTTGACCGCATCTTGGGGCAGCATCTCTGAACCGAACCGGTTGGTTCCGATTCCGATCACCGAGACGCGCACCCCCGACTTGCCAAGTTGCCTGTATTCCATCACAAACTCCTCTCAAGGTTAGGGATTGCTATCCTCAAACAAGGCCACAAACCCGAACGTTTCGGCCAGATAGGTTCCATCTTTGATACCTTGGATCAATCCTTCCTCTTTGACCTGCAGCGCCTCCAGAGACGCCGCCAGACCCTCTTCCCGATCCCTGGGAATGACCACCACGCCGTTGTCATCACCCATCACCAGGTCGCCGGGCCGGACGACAACCCCTCCACAGCTCACGGGCACCTGGGTCTGGCCCAGGCGGCGATTGGTGCCCACACGGGGTGTCGCAGCCCGGGCAAAGACCGGGAAGCCCTGCTCCACCAGGCCGGGCACATCGCGCACCGCCCCGTCGATGACTGCTCCGGCAAAGCCCTTCACCTGGCACTCCAGAGCCATGATCTCACCCATGAGCGCCCCGGCCCCGCTGTCCCCCTCGCCATCGACGACCAAGACATCGCCGGCACTGGCCTCGAACAGGGCCTTGTGCACGGTCAGGATGCTACCGGGGTAGGCCTTGACGGTAAAGG
>JASFHU010000059.1:0-12445 GCA_050123055.1 Anaerolineae bacterium | reverse complement strand
GAGCCAGTGGACACCAGCCGGCCGGGGGTCTTTGTGGCCGGAGCTTTTGCCACACCCAAAGAGATTGCCGAGACGGTCATGGATGCCAGTGGCGCGGCTGCGAGGTGCATGGCCCTGCTCTCGGGCAAATCGGGCACAGAGATTACCCAGCCAACCTACCCACCCGAGCGGGACGTGAGCGGCGAAGAAGCGCGTATTGGCGTCTTTGCCTGCTATTGTCACCCCACCATTGACAGCGTCGTGGATGTGGATGACGTGCTGGCCCTGACAAGCCAGGTACCCAGCGTTGTCCATACTCAGGCCCTGGATTATGGCTGCCTGCCCGGCGGTCCGGAGCAGATTCGCCAGGCCATACGCGAACACAATCTGAACCGTGTGGTGATTGGCGCTTGCACGCCACGCACCCACCTCGCTCTCTTCCATCATACCATCCAGCAGGAAGGTCTGAACCCCCAACTGCTCGAGTTTGTGAGCCTGCGCGACAACTGCGCCTGGGTTCACGCCGATGATCCAGCTGGCGCAACCCGGAAGGCAAAAGAGGAAATGCGGGTAGGCGCGGCCCGCGCCCGGCAACTGAGACCGTATCAAAAAGAAGGCCGTGCCTTCGAGCGATCAGCAATGGTCATCGGCGGGGGTCTGGCCGGCATGACCTCGGCCTTGGCCATTGCCGACGAGGGTTATGACGTATACCTGATCGAAAAGACCGGTACACTGGGTGGCAACCTGCGCAACCTGCACCGGACGGCCGAAGGACCAAATCCCCAACGACTGCTCCATTCCCTTATCAAGCGGGTGCACAGCCACGAGCGCATTGCGCTCTACTACAACACAGAAGTCATCGGCTTTGAGGGGCATGTGGGCAACTTTCGCACCCGGCTCAGCTATGAAGGCGATGGAGATCCACCCCGCTGTTGGGAGGTTGAGCACGGAGTGGCCGTGGTGGCGACCGGTGGCTCAGAATACAGGGGCAACGCCTTCCTCTATGGCCATGACCATCGAATCATCACCCAGTTGGATCTGGAGAAGCAACTCTTTGAGAATGTGGATGCGGCCAGAGATCTTCGACAGGTGGTGATGATCCAGTGCGTGAACCCGCCCGAGCAGACGGTGCACTTTTGCAGCCGGACCTGCTGCACCAACACGATGAAGAACGCCATCGCCATAAAGCAGGTCAATCCCGACTGCCAGGTGTACGTGCTCTACAAGGATCTCATCACCTACGGTTTCCGCGAGGAGTACTATACCGAAGCCCGGGAGCGAGGGGTCATTTTCCTGCGCTACGAGGAGCATGAGCCGCCACAGGTCCAGATCGACTATGGCCAGCTCCGGGTCCAGGTCAGGGACGTCATCCTGGACCAGCAGCTCACGTTTACGCCCGATCTCCTGGCCCTTTCCATGGCCATCTTGCCTGCTGACACCAATCCCGATCTGGCCAGGATCCTGGACGTTCCACTCTCCAGCGAGGGTTTCTTTATGGAGGACAACCTCAAGCTGCGCCCCATGGACTTTACCAGGGAGGGCATCTTTTTGGCAGGCCTGGCACATTATCCCAAGTTCATCGAAGAAACCATCGCCCAGTCACTGGCCACAGCCGCGCGCGCCATGACCATCCTGAGCAAGGATCGCCTCGAGGTGGGGGGTACCATCGCCATCGTCGACCAAGCCAAATGCGTCGGCTGTCTGACTTGCGTGCGGGTCTGTCCTTTCCACATCCCAAACATCGATTCCCAGGCAGTGGGTGTGGGTAGCATCACCGGCGCGGCATACATCGAGCCTTCACTCTGCACGGGCTGCGGCACCTGCACCAGCGAATGCCCGGCTGATGCGATCCAACTGCGCCATTACCGCGACGACCAGTTGGTCCTGGTCGAGGAACCAATCCTGGGCCAGTGGGTCGCGGCCTGACATCGGAGAACTACAATGAGCAAACCGACTGACAATGGGTTCGAACCAGAACTGACAGCCTTCACCTGCATCTATTGCGGCAGCATGGCCGCCGACACCGCAGGCGCCATGCGGCTCAACTACCCGGCAAACGTCAAGCTTTTCCGCTTCCCCTGCACCGGCAAGGTAGACATCGAGTACATACTTAAGGCATTTGAGGAAGGAGCGGATGGTGTCTACATCGTGGCCTGCTCTATTGGCAACTGTCACCACATCCACGGCAATGTGCGGGCCACCAAGCGCCTAGAACACGCACGCCAGATCCTGGAAGAGATCGGTCTGGAAGGGGAACGGTTGGGCATCTATTACATGTCTGGCAGCCAGGCCCACGCCTTTGCCAACGCCGCGACCCAGATGACGGAGCGCATCCGCAGGCTGGGTCCCAGTCCGCTGCGGAAAGCATAGATTTGGGGGTTTGCGCATCAGGTATTGAGATATTGGGAATTTGGACTCACCCTTGACACGGAGTTCTGTTTGCAGTATACTCTGTTGGAATCGATTTTCAACGCCACATGAACCAGTATCAGGATCGGCATCGCACCTTCGCCGCCGCAATCTGGCAGTTTCGGCCCGGTACCGTTTGCGCCCCAAAGCACCGGTCCAGGCAGGGGTAACAGTTCCGACGAAGGAGCACCCAATGGCGGAATCGACGAACACCAAGGCAATTGGAGCAGCGCTCGTGGTGGGCGGTGGCATTGCCGGCGTCCAGGCCTCCCTGGATCTTGCCGACTCTGGTGTCAAAGTCTACCTCGCCGAGCGAGAACCAGCCATTGGCGGCAAGATGGCCCAACTCGACAAGACCTTCCCCACCAACGACTGCGCCATGTGTATTCTTTCCCCAAAACTGGTTGAAGCTGGCCGGCACCGGAACATCGAAATACTGCCCATGAGCGACCTCGTACGTCTGGAGGGCGAGCCTGGCGCCTTTGAAGCCATGCTTCGCAGGCGTCCGCGCTACATCAGCCTGGAAAGCTGCACCGCCTGCGATGACTGCGTGCAGGTCTGTCCTGTAACCGTCCCGAACGAGTTCAACGAAGGCCTCTCGACGCGAACGGCCACCTATAAGCCCTATCCGCAGGCCGTGCCCAGCGCCTATGCGATTACCAAAAAGGGCACCAGCCCTTGCAAGGCCACCTGCCCTGCCGACACCAGCGCCCAGGGCTACATCGCGCTCATTGCCCAGAAGCGATACGAAGAGGCCCTGGAAGTCATCAAGCAGTATAATCCCTTCCCAGCGACAGTGGGCCGCGTCTGCCACCACCCCTGCGAGACCGAGTGCAACCGGGGCAAGTTGGACAGCCCGGTGGCCATCTGTGCACTCAAGCGATTCGTCGCCGACACAGTTTACGAAGAGTGGGATCGAGAGGGCAGAACCGCGGAGGACCGAGAGCTACGCCCCTTCCCTGAGGCGCCGCCCGAACCACCAGCGGAGGGCAAGAGCAGGGTGGCCATTGTGGGCGCGGGCCCCACAGGGCTTACCGCATCCCACTTTTTGGCGAGGATGGGCTATCAGGTTACTGTGTTCGAAGCGCTGCCCGTGGCCGGGGGCATGGCCCGGGTTGGTATCCCATCCTATCGGCTGCCCGACGAGATCCTGAACCGGGAGATCGAAGAGATCCTCAAGTTGGGCGTGGAGCTCAAGCTCAACTATCCCGTCCGGGACATCAACCAGTTACTCACCGAGGGTTTTTCTGCTATCTTCCTGGCCATCGGCGCCCACGAGCCCCAGAAGCTGCGAGTTCCCGGCGAGGACGAGGCCGAGGGTGTCCTTCACGGCGTGCCATTCCTACGGTCCGTAGCCCTGGGCGAAGAGGTACGATTGGGCGAGCGCATCGTGGTCGTCGGTGGCGGGAACACAGCCATAGACACCGCCCGTACAGCCGTCCGCCTTGGCTCCCGAGATGTTACCATCGTCTACCGCCGCACCCGCGCCGAGATGCCAGCCAACGAATGGGAGATCGATGAGGCTCTCGAAGAGGGCATCAGGCTCGAGATCCTGGCCCAACCGATCGAAGTCCTGTCTGAAAACGGCTACATCTCTGCGGTGCGCTGCATGAGGATGCAGTTGGGAGAGCCGGACGCCAGCGGGCGTCGCCGGCCCATACCCATCGAGGGCAGCGAATTCGACATCCCCTGTGACGCGATGGTGGCAGCCATCGCCCAGGCCCCAGAGATCAGTTTCCTGGACCCCGACCACGGTCTGGAGATCACGCGCTGGGGCACATTTGCGGTCAACGAGCAGACGCTGGAAACGAACCGCCCGGGCATCTTTGCCGGTGGCGACGCAGCGGCCGGGCCAGGCGCCCTCATCGAGGGCATTGCCGCGGGACGGCGGGGAGCACTGTCCATCGACCGCTTCCTGCGGGGCGTGCCTCTTCTTACGCCCCGGGAGCTGCTGCCGCTGCCGACCACGGAACTGACCGCAGACGAGATTGATACCATGGTGGACAAGGGCGAGGCCGACCTCCGCCCGCGAGCCGACATCCCCAGGGCACCGGCGGCAGAGCGCGTGGGAGACTTTCGCGAAGTGGAGCTTTGCCTGAGCGAGGAGCAGGCCCTGGGCGAGGCGTCGCGATGCCTGAGCTGCGGGATCTGTTCCGAGTGCTACCAGTGCGTACTGGCCTGCAAGGCCCACGCCATTGACCACCAGCAAGCGCCCTATGAACAAAAACTGGACGTGGGTGCCGTGGTGTTGGCCCCTGGCTACCAGCTCTACGACGCCGAGCGAGCAGGCGAGCTGGGCTACGGCCGATACGCCAACGTCGTAACGTCTATGGAGTTCGAGAGACTGCTCAGCGCCTCCGGACCGACCAGGGGACACATCACCCGCCTTTCGGACCACGCGGAGCCCAAGCGCATCGCGTTCCTGCAGTGCGTTGGTTCAAGGGACCAGGAACACGACTATTGCTCGTCCATCTGCTGCATGTATGCCACCAAAGAGGCCATGCTGGCCCTGGATCACGTGCCGGGTGTCGAGTGTCACATTTTCCAGATCGATATGCGGGCCTTTAGCAAAGGTTTCGATGCCTACTTTGAGCGCGGCAAGGAACTGGGCATTCACTACCACCGCTGCAAGATCTCAGGACTGAAGGAAGACCCAAAGACGCGCCAGGTCTGCCTCGACTATGTCACCGACGATGGAGAGCTGGGGCGACAGGAATTCGACCTGGTGGTCCTGAGCGTGGGCATGGAAAAGCCTGCCGGAGCCGAAGAGATCGCGGAAGCAGCAGGTATCGGGCTGAACGAATTTGGATTCTGCCAGACCCGGCCGTTCCACCCGGTGGAGACAACGCGCCCGGGCGTCTATGTCTGTGGGGCTTTTGCCGAGCCCAAGGACATCCCCGACAGTGTCATCGAGGCAGGCGGCGCGGCAGCGGCAGCCCTGGCGACCATCGGCCAGGCACGGGGCACCCTGGTCACGCCCGCCGAGTACCCCCCAGAGATCGAAGTGACGCCGGAGGACGAGACACGCGTCGGCGTGTTCATCTGCAGTTGTGGCAGCAATATTGCAGGCGTGGTGGATGTGGAGGACGTGACCCAATATGCCGACACCCTGCCCAACGTAGTCCACGCAGAGAACACGATGTACACCTGCTCTGCCGACTCGCTGAACCTGATTCAGGAGCGGATCGCAGAGAAAGGGATCAACCGTGTGATCGTCTCCTCTTGTACACCGCGCACCCACGAACCGATCTTCCGTGACACCATCCGGCAGGCAGGTTTGAATCCCTACCTATTCGAAATGGCCAACATCCGGGATCAAGATTCATGGGTCCACGCCCAGTGGCCCGAACTGGCGACAAAAAAGGCCAGGGATCTGACGCGGATGGCCGTGGCTCGCTCGCGTCGGCTGGAGCCGCTTTACACCCAGGAGCAAAGCCTAAGCCACCGGGCGCTGGTCATCGGCGGCGGGGTCGCGGGCTTGACGGCGGCCCTCAACCTGGCGGACCAGGGCTACGATGTAACCCTGGTCGAGCGGACGGCAGAACTGGGCGGACGGGCCCGCACCCTGTCCAGAACCGCTGACGGCGCTGACGTGCAAGCATTCCTGCGCGAGCAGATCGGCCGTGTGATAGAGCACCCATGCATCGAAGTACTGCTCGACCACGAGGTGATCAAGTCGAGCGGCTTTGTGGGCAATTTTCAAAGCACGGTCGCCTGCGGCTCCGATCCAACCCAACGCCTCATCGAACACGGCATCACGTTGGTGGCTACCGGCGGGCAGGAGCATCGCGGAACAGCCTATGGACTGGGGAGCGATCCGCGGATCATCACCCAGGGGGATCTGGAGCAGCGGCTTGCAGCGGGTGGTGAGGAGCCGATCCTCGATTCCATCGTGATGTTGCAGTGCGTCGGCCCCTGGGATGAGGGAGAAAGTGACACCGACTTTTATTGCAGCCGGATCTGCTGTTCTGTAGCAGTCAAGAACGCGCTGCGACTCAAGGAGCAGAACCCAGAAGCTCAGATCTTTGTTCTGTACAACCGCGATATCCGTACCTACGGCTTCCAGGAAGCGCTATACACCCAGGCGCGCGAGGCTGGGGTCGTCTTTGTTCGATACGAGGAGGCTTCGCAGCCTGAAGTGGTGCTCGGGGGGGAAGGTCAGTTCACGATCACCGTGCGTGACGAGGTCCTGGGTCTACCTTTGACACTCAGCCCCGACCTACTGGTGCTCTCCGAGGCCGTCATACCCGCCGAGGGCAGCCGCGAGCTGGCCGAACTGCTGAAATTCTCCTGTACCCTAGAGGGCTTTTTCTTGGAGGCTCACGTCAAGCTTCAGCCGGTTGACTTTCCGGCCGAGGGGATCTTTTTGGCTGGCGCAGCCCACTACCCCAAGCTTCTGGACGAGACCATCGCCCAGGCGGGAGCAGCGGCTGCCCGCGCGGCAAGCATCCTCTCCAAAGACAGCCTGGAAGTCGGTGGTGTCGTGGCTGTGGTGGATCCCGCCAAATGCACCGCCTGCCTGACCTGTGTGCGAGTCTGCCCCTTTGGCGCGGCACAGATCAACCCCGCGCTGGTAGGCGTGGGCGACATCGCCGGCGCAGCCGAAATTGAGGCGGCTGCCTGCCGGGGATGTGGTCTCTGCCCAGCAGAGTGCCCGGCCAGGGCGATCCAGCTACAGCACTTTACCGATGACCAGGTACTGGCCAAGGAAGAGGCGCTCTTTGAAGCCATGGATGTGGCATTAGCTGCATGAGTAGGAGTCGACCATGACCGATTACGAACCACAGGTTCTGGCCTTCGCCTGTCACTATTGCGCCTACGCGGCTGCGGACTTGGCAGGGTCGATGCGATTGAGCTACCCACCGAACGTAAAGGTATTGCATCTACCCTGCACCGGCAAGGTGGACATTCTCTACCTGCTACGGGCCTTTGAAAAAGGAGCCGATGCCGTCTTTGTCGCCGGCTGACTGAAGGGTACCTGTCATTACCTGGAAGGTAATCTCGGCGCCGAACGAAGGGTGAACTATGCCAAGGAGCTGCTGGCCCAGGTCGGCCTGGAGCCCGAGCGGCTGGAAATGTACTTTCTCTCCTCGGCAGAGGGTGTGCGCTTTGCCGAAATCGCGACAGAGATGACGGAGCGGGCCCGCCAATTGGGCCCCAGCCCGCTCATTAACGGGAAAGGTATCGAACAACCAACGGAGGTTGAAGAATGATAGTAGCCGAACAAAAGCCCCTCGAAGAGATCAAGGGCATGATCGCCGAAGCCGAGAAGGTACTGGTCCTCGGTTGTGGCACATGCGTGACGGTCTGCTTTGCTGGTGGCGAGAAGGAAGCATCCATCCTGGCCTCTCAACTCAGGATGGCCACCCGCCTGGACGGGAACGAAAAAGAGATCCGCGAGTTCACCGTTCAGCGCCAGTGCGAACTCGAATACAATGATCTGGCGGCCGACTATATCGCGGACGCCGACATGGTCGTCTCGCTGGCTTGCGGCATCGGCGTACAGACGATGAACGAACAGTTCCCGGCCAAGATGACGGTGCCCGGGCTGAACACAAACGGCCTCAGCCAGCCTACCGAACAAGGGGTCTGGGAGGAGCGCTGCCAGGCATGCGGTGACTGCGTCCTGGCTCAGACTGGCGGCCTTTGCCCCATCGCCCGGTGCGCCAAGAGCTTGCTCAACGGGCCCTGCGGTGGATCGCAGCGCGGTATCTGCGAAGTGTACGCCGAGAACGAGACGCCATGTGTCTGGGATGAGATCTACAAGCGGTTGGAGTCGCTCGGGCAATTGGACTTGCTGATGGAGGTCAGGCCTGCCAAGGGCTGGCATTCCAGCCGTGATGGCGGCCAGCGTAAAATCGTGCGGGAGGATCTACGACTATGAGCGACAACGGATACATCGTGGGCAGCAGCCTGGAAAAAGCCCTCAAAGCCGGCTATTTTGTGGCGACCGGCGAGCTCGGACCGCCGCAGAGCGCCGACAAGCACGAGATTGAGCATAAGGCCGGATTCCTGAAGGGCATCGTCGAGTCGGTGAACATCACCGACAACCAGACCGCGGTGGTGCGCATGTCGTCCATTTCGGTAGCCGTGATGCTAATGGAGATGGGTATCGAGCCCAACATCCAGATGACGGCCCGCGACCGGAACCGCATCGCCATCCAGAGCGATCTGCTGGGCGCCTACGCGCTGGGCTGCCGAAATCTACTGTGCCTGACCGGTGACCATCAGACATTCGGCAATCACCCCCAGGCCAAGAACGTCCACGACGTGGACTCGATCTCGATGCTGCAGATGTGCCGCAGCCTGCGCGATGACAAGATCTTTGAGTGTGGCGATGCTGTCAAGGGCCAGGAGCCGCGCTTCTTCCTCGGTGCGGCAGCCAATCCCTTCGCCGATCCCTTTGAATTCCGGCCCTACCGCCTGGGCAAAAAGGTCCAAGCCGGTGCCGACTTTATCCAGACACAGATCATCTTTAACGTACCGAAATTCAAGGAGTATATGCGCCGCGTGGTAGACCTCGGCCAGCACGAAAAGACCTATATCCTGGCCGGCGTTGCTCCCATCAAGAGCTTGGGTGGCGCCAGATACATGGCCACCAAGGTCCCGGGCATGGAAGTGGATCCGGAGTATATCGAGCGGATGCGGAGCTCTACCAGGGGTCTGCCCTCGATCAAAGAGATCAAGGCTATGGACAATCCCGATGAGGCCAAAGAGGCCCGCCGTCTACGCCGGGAGGCCGCCCAGTCTGAAGGCATCCAGATCTGCGTGGACATCATCAACGCCTGTAAAGAGATCGAAGGTGTGGCCGGCGTCCACATTATGGCCATCGAGTGGGAAGAGGCAGTGGATGGCATTGTCAAAGCGTGTCAAATCGGTCCCAAATACGATCCGGCGCGGCAGGCATAGTACGCATCCGAAAAAGCTCTGGTCTTCGTCGGTTCGGCCAACCTCACGACGAAGCCTCGAGGGCGCCCGTTCGGAGTCGAGGACTGAGCCGATTCTCGGATAGATTCATTGTAGAGAGTGCGGACTCGCGTCACCACAGAGAGAGTTGCGCATCTAGGAGTTGCTCATGACCGTTACATTCAAGACCGATCTCGCTCGAGAGATCCAAAGGCGCTCTGGCGAGAACGTGTTTCTGTGCTATCAATGCAAAAAGTGCACCGCTGGCTGCCCTGTGGCGGCATACTTTGACCTGACGCCCCACCAAGTTCTGCGAGCCAGCCAGTTTGGGCAAACGGACCTGGTGCTCAACTCGCGGACGATCTCGGTCTGCGCTGCGTGCGAGACCTGCTCCACGCGCTGCCCCCAGGGGATCGACATCGCCCGCATCATGGACGAGCTGGAGATCATGGCCGCGGAACAGGGGATCAAGTCCAAGGCCCCAGCCGTGCCGATGTTCTACGCCTCGGCCAATCGGGGCATCAATTGGTTCGGCCGGATGTGGGAACTGGGCTTGATGGCCGAGCTGTACATCCGCCAGTTCTTCCACTGGCAGGATGGCAGACCCTTGCTGGATTTTCGACAGATCTTCAAGTACAACCTGGGTACAGCCATCAAGATGTTCCGTACCGGCAAGCTGAAACTTCTGCCCAGCATTGCGCGGCGCCCACGAAATGGGCGCCGGCCCAGGCAAGCCATTGAGCCGGACGCGATGCCGGCCTATCCCGAAGCGCGGAGAGCAGAGACTCCCCGGGCTGCTGGCGACGTGATCTCCTACTACCCCGGCTGCAGCCTGCACGCCACCGGCATCGAGTTCCACATGTCCACCAAGGCCATCGCCGAAAAGTTAAGGATGAACCTGGTCGAGCCAGAGGGCTGGAAGTGCTGCGGCACATCACCGGCGCACAACACCGACCACTATCGCTCCATCAAGCTGCCGATGGAGACACTAGCCATCGCCGGTGAGCTGGGTCACAGCTACATGACCATGCCCTGCGCCGCCTGTTTCTCCCGCTTCCGCATTGCCATGCACGAGGTCCAGCAAGACTCCGAGTTGCGCCAGCGGATCGCCGACGACATCGGCTTCGAGTACACAGGCGGCATCAAGGTGGATAGCTTGCTGACCACCGTCACCGAGCGGATCGGATACACGGCAGCAGCAGCGCCGATCAGCAAGCCGCTGGAGGGACTCAAGGTGGCCTGCTACTATGGCTGCCTGCTCACTCGCCCACCCGACGTGACCGGCGAGGAGCACTATGAGTATCCCATGAGTATGGATCAGCTCATGCAGGTCTTTGGTGCTGAGGCTGTGGATTGGTCCTACAAGACCGAATGTTGCGGCGGGTCGCTGTCCCTCAGCACCCTGGACATCGCCCTGGACCTGAGCCACAAGATCCTGCAGAACGCTGTAGACGTAGGCGCCGACATTATTGCCACGGCCTGCCCGCTGTGTCACGCCAATCTGGATGTGTTCCAGAAGCAGATCAAGGATGAGTACAGCGAAGAATTTGATATGCCTGTCGTCTACTTTACCCAGCTCATGGGCGTAGCCTACGGTCTCGATGCCAAGACGTTGGGGATGGACAAGCATTTCACCGACTCGATCAGTCTGTTGAAGGACCTGGGGTTGTTGGCCGCCTAAGAAAGCGGCTGCTTTGGAGCCTGAGCCCGGGCCGGAATCTCTGGCTGGCAGAACTGCGGTTGGAAGAGTCCTCATCGGGTTCAGGCAGTCACTTTGCATGGAGGAAAAAGGAACGTGAAGCTAACAGACAAACCCGTAACCAACTTTCTCGACGAACTTGCCAGCAGCGCCCCGGCCCCTGGCGGTGGGAGCGTGGCCGCGGTCAGTGGTGCGCTGGGAGCGGCGCTGGTGAGCATGGTCTGCAACCTGACCCTGGGCAAAAAGGCCTACGCTGACGTGCAGGATGATATCAGCGACCTGTTGACCCAGTCGGAGGCACTGCGCCAGGAGCTGACCGACCTACTGGAGGACGACGTCGCAGCCTACACCGGCTACTCAAAGGCGGCCAAAATGCCGCGCGACACCGACGAGGAAAAGGCCGAGCGGGCCAAGGTCATGGAAGAAGCCCTCAAGGTCGCCACCGACGTGCCCCTGCGCATTGCCGAAACGGCGGCCAAGGTCATGGATCTGTGCATGCCAGCTGCCGAGAAAGGCAACAAGTGGGCTGTGAGCGACGCTGGCGTGGCAATCCTGATGGCTGAGGCAGCCCTGCGCAGCGCGGCCCTCAACGTGCTCATCAACCTGGGCTCCTTTGCCCTCAAGGACGAAGAGTTCAAGGCCGACCGGCACGCCAAGCTGGAGAGCCTACTTGAGGGCAAGGGGGTCATGCGTGACGAGATCTATGACTATGTGGTAAGTAGGCTATAGGGATCCTGGCGCAATCCGCGAGCAACACGCTCAAAGACATAACGCGGTTCCTAACGGTGGATCAAGATTCCGGCTAGGTTGAGCCTGTAGGCCCTGGGCTGGCTGCAGCCACGAGAGGATCGAGAAAGGGGTAACCTGTAGTGGTTCACAGGTTACCCCTTCCGTTTACCTGGTTGGTGTCAACTAGTCTCCGACCGTGGCACCGGGCCGCTTTGTGGTGCCCAATGGCACCGGGGTGAGGCTGACTGCGGAGACGCGGCTCGCCTGCTTGATCCCTAGGCGGACCTGGCGCTCGGCTGCGGTCAAGGTGTTGCGCATGAGCATGGCGTTGGTCATGGGGCCGGTGCCGCCGGGCACAGGGCTGATGGCACCGGCAACTTCTTTGGCATTCTCGTAATCCACGTCGCCGACCCACTTGCCGCCGAGCTGGGCAAAGCCAAAGTCCAGCACAGTTGCGCCGGGCTTGATCATGTCGGCGGTGATCAGGTGCGCTACGCCGGTCACGCTGACCAGGATGTCGGCCTGCTTGGTCATTTCGGCCAGCGGTTTGGTGCGCATGTCACAGACGGTCACCGTGGCCCAGTGGCGCGAGAGAAGCAGAGACATCGGCTTGCCGATGAGGTTGCTGGCGCCGACGATCACGGCTCGCTGGCCGTCCACCTCGATGTTGAAGCGCTTGAGGAGCTCTAATCCACCCAGCGGAGTCGCAGGCACAAAATAGGG
>JASFHU010000058.1:0-12565 GCA_050123055.1 Anaerolineae bacterium | reverse complement strand
AATCTTGTGTCGTAACTGATTGGTGAACACCATCGCCGTGTTGCTGCTCTTGATCGCCCCGCTCAGCTTCCGCAGCGCCTGGCTCATCAGCCGCGCCTGGAGCCCGGGATGGCTGTCACCCATGTCGCCCTCTATCTCGGCCCGCGGCACCAGCGCCGCCACCGAGTCGACGACGATGACGTCCATCGCGCCGGAGCGGACCAGGGCCTCGGCGATCTCCAGGGCCTGCTCGCCGGTGTCGGGCTGGGAGATGTAGAGCTCGTCGACGTCCACGCCGCACTTGGCAGCGTAGACCGGGTCGAGGGCGTGTTCCATGTCGATAAAGGCCGCCACACCGCCCTGGCGCTGGGCTTCGGCGACGATGTGCTGGCAGACGGTGGTCTTGCCCGAGCCCTCGGGACCATAGATCTCGGTGACGCGGCCGCGTGGGACACCGCCGATGCCCAGCGCGAGGTCGAGGGCCAGGGAGCCGGTGGGGATCGATTCCACCTCCAGGTGACTGGCCTGTCCCAGGCGCATGATGGCGCCTTCGCCATAGCGCTTCTGAATCGTCGACAATGTGGTCTCCAGTGCTTTGGCCTTGCCCTTATCAGCCATCCATGTTCTCCAGTGCACGATTCACAATAAGACGCCTGCAAGCAGATCTGGATGCCATTTCCTTCTTGCAGTCCGCACAGCCCAACCGGCATGCGTTAGCTCCACTGCTCTGCTCGCCCGACTTGTGTTTTCACATTATACCGCAAAAGTCGACAAACAGCAAACCGGCACAGCGCGACGAGTAGGCTGAGAGCAGGGCACGACAAAAGCACGGTGGGTTATCGTTCCCCCGTTTTGACTCCAGCAGTCTATAGGTTATAATGGGGTCCATGGACAGTCCAACACCGGCGATGGGGTCAGGGGCTCACGGGTTGACAATGTGACGCAGAGCGAACGGTTTCTGGATTTTTTCCTCCTGGCCACGCGCGATGCGCATGGGCTCTACCGTCGCCACGGCAGCTTTGAGGGTCTGCCAGTGCCCGGCAAGTGGATGGTTCGACGTGATGATTAGCCAAGGTTCTCTTGATAGTCAGGGCATGGAATGAGACGAGCAACCAGGAGCAGTACCAAACCTGACATTAGCTGGGCGACGCCACTCTACGAATTCTTGCGCCAGTGCAACGCTTCGTCACTGGAAAAACAGATCCTTGATTGTGGCGCAGGCGGTAGGGAGCCACCGCTTGCGCTCTTTTACCAGTATGGATACCAAACCTATGGCATCGAGATCGCGGAGGAAGCGCTGAGCGAGGCAACTCGGTTCTGTCGGGAGAGGGCCATGCACCTGAACATCTTTCGGGGCGACATGCGCCACATTCCCTTCACGAGTGAATCGTTCAGCTTTGTCTATGCTTTCAACAGCATCATGTTCATGACCAAGCCCGACGTTGCCCTCTCTATGGGTGAGATCGAACGGGTGCTGAAACCCGGTGGGCTAGTTTATGTGAACTTTGTGTCAGTGGACGAGCCTGACAAGGGCCCGTTTTGTGAGACCGCACCTGCGCGAGAGCTCTTGAAGAGCGAGCGCTTTGCCCAGCATAAGGATCATGAACCAGATGCGTTTTTCGCAGACTTGACCGTGGTACTGAAGCAGAAAAGGTACGAAGACAAGCTCCACGGCAGCAAAAGATCGCTCCAGGTGTACATCGAGTATATTGCCAAGAAGAAACGAGACGGGGGAGCCTATGGAAGCCAATCCGGTACAGGGTCTGACCCTGTTCTACGATGCTGAAGAGGGAGAAGCGGCCGAACTGATCGGTGAGGCCTGTGCGCAGACAGTACAGCTTCTTAAGGAGTACTGGGGGTTGGAAATACCGGAGGATCTGCGTGTCTATGTGATGACCTCCTGGTTCCACTTTCTCTTCCATTCGCCTCCCTGGCCGTGGCGGATCTTGGTGGCCCTTGCCCTGCCATTTCTGTATCTTCGTATCCGCAGGATGTGGCCCTACGTCGGGGGTTGGGAGCAACGATTCGGGCGGAGGCGAGCGGTTGGGGTCAAACCACCCTGGCTTTTAGCAGAGGCTGACCGGAGCATCGGGGCCCGCATCTTTGTCCCCGAGGAGAACATCGAGGAGAAGGTCGCGCTGACCACCTGCCACGAGCTGAGCCACGCCTTTGTCGCCCACCTCCAACTGCCTAACTGGCTGAAGGAGGGCCAGGCCATGGTCACGGTGGATCAGTTCGCTGGAAAGCTGACCGTAAGAGCTGAGACCCTCGAAGCCCTGGAACGTTACTCGGCACGAGCTCGCGCCGCGAGTGACCGGCGGATCTCGGTGCAGGACCCCGACGCCGCAGTCTACCTCTACACCCGTGGCTATTGGATCACACGGTTCCTGGACGAAGCGCAGCCAGAACTGCTGAGAGACCTGCTCGAACAGCGCATGCCCCACCAGGTGCTGGAGAACAGGATCGCGGACACCTTGGGTATGAGCCGGGAGGAGTTCTGGAAGAGCATTGACCAGACTCTGGTAGCTCACTTCAAACAGGCAGCAGTGGCTAGTTGAGGTTCGGATGGAGACGGCACTACAGCAGAGGAGAGCAATGGAACAGAGGCTCAAAGGACAGGTGGCCCTGGTCACCGGGGCAAGCCGGGGCGCCGGACGTGGTATCGCCCTTGTTCTAGGCGAGGAGGGGGCGACAGTCTATGTGACAGGGCGCAGTGTCCGCGGCCGGCCGACAACCGGGGCCCAACGCGAGACCATCGACGAGACGGCCGAGATGGTCATGGCCAGAGGTGGTGCGGGCATCGCAGTCCGCTGCGATCACACGGTGGACGCGGATGTCGAAGCGCTGTTCGAACGGATCAAGCGTGAACAGGGGCAGCTCAACGTCCTGGTCAATAATGTCTGGGGCGGATACGAGGAGTATGATAGTGCGACCTTTGATGCCCCCTTCTGGGAGCAGCCTATCTGGCGCTGGGACAAGATGTTCATGGCCGGTGCGCGAGCGCACTATACAGCCAGTCGCCTGGCCGCTCCACTCATGATAAGCCAGGGCCAAGGACTCGTCATCAATACCACCTTTTGGGACCGGGGCAAGTGTCTCGGCAGCCTGCCCTACGACCTGGCCAAGACGGTCATCAACCGCCTGGCCTACGTGATGGCGCTGGAACTGCGGCCCTACGGTGTCGCTTCCGTTGCGCTCTCGCCGGGCTGGATGCGCACCGAGGCCGTGCTACGTACCTATGATACGGATGAGCAACACTGGCAGGAGGTACCTGACCTGGAAGGTACCGAGTCGACGCAGTACATTGGGCGGGCCGTGGTCTCTCTCGCAGCGGACCCCAATGTAATGGAGAAATCGGGGCGCATCCTGACCGTGGGCGATCTGGCCCGCGAGTACGGTTTCACCGATTATGATGGCCGGCAGCCTCCCACCTTTGTCATAGCGGACAAATATCTGAAGGATTGAGGGGATGATTGTCCGCGGGTTGGTCCTGTGGACCATAGCATCGTGGCCATTGGCGAGAGAGGCTCATGGGCAAGACAGTTGAAAAGGTGACGGCCTTCGTCACGCGCCCAGCAGAGACGGGGCGTGAGCTGCTGCTGTTCGAACATCCCCACGCCGGGATCCAGATCCCGGCCGGGACGGTTGAGGAGCAGGAGACACCTCAGGAAGCAGTCCTTCGCGAGATCAGGGAGGAAACTGGGCTATGGCCACTGGTCATCCGGAGGCACCTCGGTTGTGAGGAGCACAGACTGCCGGACGGGGAGTGGATCGTTGCCGGCCCAACCAGAGTCTATGCCCGCCCCGACGTGACGAGCTTTGACTGGGCCCATTTGCGCCGGGGCATCCGCGTGACCGCTGGCCGCAGGGCCAGCGGATTCTCGCAGATCACCTATCAGGAGTTCGACCGGGTGCCGGATCCCCAGTACATCAGCATGTCGATCACCGGCTGGGTGCCGGATGGCAAGCTGGCCGACATGACAAAGAGGCATTTTTTTCACCTCGAGCATCCCGGATCGTCAAAAGCGAGATGGACGGTTTTTGCCGACAACCACAACTTTGCCGTTTTCTGGGCACCGTTGTCGGACCTACCCAAGATCATCTCGCCTCAGGACCAGTGGCTGAGCTTCTTGCAGCAAGATGCTAATCTCCCACCGGCGGAAGGGAGTACAGAAAGGTGACGAATGAGCTGCAATGGGTGAGGGTGACGGCGAATGAGCACTAGAGGGTTCGACGTGGTGGTGGTGGGCAACGTAGGCATCGACACCAATGTGTACGCTCCAGGAGGCGACATCGACTTTGACGTCGAATCGAACTTTACCGAGAACCTCGATTATGTCGGGCAAGCCGGCGGCTACGCCAGCCGCGGATATGCACAGCTTGGAAAGCGGACCGCCTTTGTCGGATACGTAGGTGATGATTATAGTGGGCAGTTCGTCCGGCAGGAACTGGCCGGCGATGGCATAGATACCACCGCCCTCTTTGTCGATCCCTCGGGCACGGGTCGCAGCATCAACTTTATGTATCGCGATGGCCGGCGCAAGAATTTCTACGACGGCAAGGGTCACATGAATCTCCAGCCGGACCTGGATGCCTGTCGCTCTATACTAAAGCGGTCAAGGCTGGCACATTTTAGCATCCCCAATTGGGCCCGCCAGCTCCTGCCCATGGCCAAGGAGTTGGGGCTCCCGATCGCTTGCGACATCCAGGACGTGGTGACCGTCGACGATGCCTATCGCCAGGATTTCATCGCTCAGGCCGACATCCTCTTCTTTTCGGCTGTCAATCAAGCGGATCCTACGTCCCTGCTCCAGACATTCCTGGCTGCCAAGCCCGACCAGATTGCCATCTCGGGGATGGGCGCCCGGGGCTGCGCCTTGGGCACGCAAGCAGGCATCGAATTCTACCCTCCGGTAGAGATGGGAGCCCCCGTGATCGACACCAACGGGGCCGGGGACGGCCTGGCCGTGGGCTTTTTGACGAGTTACGTGCTGGATGGCTACTCGCTGCCGGACTCGATTCTGCGCGGTCAGATCGCAGCGCGCCACACCTGCACACTGAAGGCCACCTCCTCCAACCTTATCACACGGGAGAAGCTCGATCAGATCTTCCAGGCAAGGAGCAGTTGATGCAACAGAGATCTCTTCAGGACCAGGTGGCCATTGTGACCGGCGCCAGCCGTGGCATCGGGCGCAGCATCGCGCTGGCCTTGGCCCACAATGGAGCGCACGTCTCGCTGGCCGCCAGAGGGCAGACCGACCTGCAGGCGGTACGGTCGGAGATCGAGTCCTCCGGCGGGCAGGCTGCAGCGTTTCCCGCCGACATCAGCCGCGAAGCGGACGTCGTTGGCCTGGTCCGCGACACCATCGAGCGCTTTGAGCGATTGGACATCGTGGTGAACAACGCAGGCATGGGCACCTTTGGGCCGCTGGCTGAAATGACCACCAAGGAATGGGACCAGATCATGGCTGTCAACGCGCGCGGGCCATTCCTGCTCTGCCGGGAGGCGATTCCCTACCTGAAGCGTCAGTCGAGATCCTTCATCCTCAACATCTCGTCCGTCGTCGGGATCAGGGGGTACGCCAACCAGGCCGCCTATAGCGCCTCGAAGCACGCCCTGATGGGCATGAGCAGCGCGCTGGCCAAGGAGGTACAAAAAGACGGGATCCGCGTCCACGCCATCTGTCCCGGGGGTGTGGATACACCCCTGGTCGCCGCCTCTCGGCCCGATCTCGACCGGTCAGTGCTGATGCACCCGGATGAGATCGCAGAGATCTTGCTCTTTCTGCTGACCCGGCGGGGCAACGCAGTCATAGACGAGATCCACGTACGGCGGGCAGTGTCCACACCCTGGGCATGAAGGACAAAGGCACCCTACGTGGCAATTGAGCGCAAGTCCAGATCAGTCTTTGACGAGGTGGCACAAGTCTACGAAGAGGTGCGTCCCGGCTACCCGGCGCAGCTTTTCGAGGATGTGGTCACCCTATCTGGGATCCCGCTGGGAGGGCGGATCCTAGAGGTTGGCTGCGGGCCAGGAAAGGCTACGATCCCATTTGCCAGGCGTGGGTATGCAATGCTCTGCCTTGAACTGGGGCAGAATCTCGCCGCGCTGGCGGCAGAGCATTGCCGTGCCTACCCTGGAGTCGAGATCCAAAACGTCGCCTTTGAGGACTGGCCAGTGGAAAGGGCATCCTTTGACCTATTCATCTCTGCACAGGCGTTTCATTGGATACCACCGGAGATTGGGTATGTCAAAGCCGCCGCAGCCTTGAAGGACTCTGGCTCGCTCGCCCTCTTTTGGAGCCAGCATCCGGTCTGGGATACGCCCATCCGCCGGGCCCTCGATGGGGTGTACAGGGACAAGGCTCCACAGATAGCCAACGCTGCCCAGGAGAACTCGCCCGAAGTTCTGACCAAAAGGACGGTCAACGACATTGACTCTTCAGGCTTGTATTGGGAAGTGCTGGTGAAGCGCTATCCCTGGTCAGCACAGTACACGGCAGACCAGTACATCAAGCTGCTCAACACCTATTCCGACCATAGAAGCCTTCCAAAAGACACCCGGCACGACCTCTTCGTAGCCGTCGACAAGGTCATCGAGCGGTTCGGTGGAATGATAGAGGTGCCCTACGTGACGGTGCTGTACCTGGCACAGGTGAGGAGCTGAGCCAGCTATGAATGGGAAACGATATGCCTGACTTCATCCCTGGCCTGGAGCTGGCCGGTCTATACTATCACGAAGCGGTCCGGCCTATCCTCCAGGCCAAAGCCCCGGACCTGGTACATTCGGCAGGCCTGTTCGGCCCCGGTTCGGAGGTTCTGGGCTTTGACACAGAGATGTCGGCTGATCACAATTGGGGACCACGGGTCATTCTCTGTCTTGCTCAAGAGGATCGCGACCGGCTGGCTGGCGAACTGCGAGAGACTCTGGGCCACCAACTCCCCTTCTCGTTCCGCGGCTATCCCACCCATTTTGAGGAGCTGGCCGACGAACCGGGCACTGTTTTGCCCAGGTTGACCGATCGCCGCCCCATCGAACACCGGGTGCAGATCACCACCCTGCACGGTTTTGTGCGGCGTTATACGGGTATGGAACTGGAACGGGGCCTGACAGCCTTGGACTGGCTGATCATTCCGGAGCAGAAGCTGCGCACACTGGTCAGCGGCGCGGTGTACCGCGACGGCCTGGGCGTGCTCGAGGCGATGCACCAAAAGCTCGCCTATTACCCCGACCAGGTGTGGCTGTATCTACTCTCAGCCCAATGGCAGCGCATCAGCCAGGAGGAACCGTTCGTCGGCCGAGCGGGCTTTTCTGGCGACGAGGTCGGCTCGGCGGTGATCGCCGCCCGGCTGGTCCGCGATATCATGCAGCTCTGCTTCTTGATGGAGAAGCAGTACGCCCCCTATCCCAAATGGTTCGGCACGGCCTTTGCCCAACTGGGCTGCGCTGGGCGTCTGAGTCCGGTCCTGGAGTCCATCTTGGGGTCGCAGAGCTGGCAGGAACGCGAGGAACACCTGACCGTGGCCTACGAGCAGGTCGCCGCCATGCACAACGAGCTGGGCATCACCGAACCAGTGCCCACCAAGGTGTCCCAATTCCACAACCGGCCGTTCATGGTCATCCAGGCCGAAGCCATCGCCAGCGCGATCTGGGATGCCATCGAGGACGACGAGGTCAAGGCCCTGCCGTACGGGGTAGGCAAGATCGACCAATACGTGAACAGTGCCGACATTCTGAGCCACATCGATCGATGCCGCAAGCTGGGCATCCTGTATGGCGAGTGAGCTAATCTGTACAAGGAGGCAACGTTGATGACTGAAGAACCAACCGGGAAACAACAGGCACGCTCGATCGAGCAGACCATCCATTTGGAGTATCTGCTCTTTCTGCCACAGGACTACCACAAGCATTTAGGGAAAGAGTGGCCGCTGATCCTGTTTCTGCATGGGGCTGGCGAGCGGGGCGACGACCTGGCTCTGGTCAAGACCCACGGCATCGCCAAGATCGTCGAGGAAGAGCCCAACTTTCCGTTTATCGCCATCTCCCCGCAGTGCCCTGAGAATACGAGGTGGTGGGAATATACACGAACGCTCAAGGCGATCCTGGACCAGGTCATGGCCGAGTTTGCGGTAGATGAGCAGCGCATCTATCTGACCGGACTCAGCATGGGCGGATTCGGTACCTGGAGCCTGGCGATGGATTACCCAGATCTCTTTGCCGCCATCGCTCCTATCTGTGGAGGAGGCTTGTCGGACTTTGTGGCCGTCATCAAGGATGTTCCAGTCTGGGCTTTTCACGGAGCCAAAGATCTCGCGGTGCCCCTCCAAGCCAGCCAGCGGATGGTCGATGCCTTGCGGGCAGTTGGCGGCAACGTCAAGTTCACGGTCTATCCCGGCGTGGGGCACGATTCCTGGACTCAGACCTACGAGAACCCTGAGCTCTATGAGTGGTTCCTGCAACACAGTCGGGCGGACAGGCTGCCGTAGCAGCAGAGCCTTCGAACCCAGGCTCCCAACGGTTTGCTCTGAGTCCCGCAGGGAGGAAAGGATGGATCGATGGAAAAGGTGAACCTGGCCCAAAAGTTCAGCCTCTTTGACCAGCATTGGACCCCCAAGATCGTGGGCGAACTCAATGGGCAACACGTCAAGCTGGCCAAGCTGAAGGGCGAGTTTGTCTGGCACGAGCACGAGGACGAGGACGAGCTTTTCATGGTGATCAAGGGCCGCCTGGTCATCGGGCTGCGGGACCGGGACATCTCCCTGGAAGAGGGCGAGTTTGTCATCGTGCCACGGGGGGTGGAACACCGCCCGGTCGCGGACGAGGAGGTTCAGGTACTGATGTTCGAGCCCACATCCACCTCACACACCGGCAATGTGCGATCCGAAAAGACGGTGGACAGGCTGCAGATGATCTAGGCCACCGCGGACTCGACTCGATGGAGAAAGGGAACTATGCCCAGCAACGAAGCAAGCATAACCAACAGCCACAATCGATGCGGCCATTTTTTATCATCTGGACGGGACAGGCTGTCTCGTTGCTGGGCAGCCAGTTGGTACAATTTGCCCTCGTCTGGTGGCTGACCGAGACGACAGGGTCAGCAACGGTGTTGGCAGTGGCCAGCATGGTAGCCCTACTGCCGCAGATCCTGATTGGGCCCTTTGCCGGCGTGCTGGTCGATCGTTGGAATCGCCGCCTGGTGCTGATGGTCGCCGATACCGCGATCGCGCTGGCGACATTCGTGCTGGTCCTGCTCTTCCGGTCCGAAACCGTACAGGTCTGGCACGTCTACGCCCTGATGTTCATCCGCTCGACGGGTGCGGCCTTCCACTGGCCCGCTATGCAAGCCTCGACCACGCTGATGGTCCCGCAGCGATACCTTTCACGCGTCGGAGGGTTGAACCAGACCCTCCAGGGCCTGGCAAACATCCTGGTGCCTCCGCTAGGCGCGTTGGCGATTGCAGTGCTGCCGATGCAGAGCGTTCTGGCGATTGACATCGGCACCGCCATCGTAGCTATCGCGCCCCTGTTCTTCATCCCTATTCCGCAACCCAGCCGCATAGAGGTCCCGGGCACAACGCAGGCCCACAATAGCCGCTCCCCCGTACCATCGATGCTGGCCGATATGCGCGAGGCCTTGCGCTTTGTGCTGAGCTGGAAGGGGCTGCTGATCTTTTCTGCCGTCGGCATGCTCAGCAGCACTCTGGGGGGCGCTGCGGCCTCTTTGCGCCCCATCGTGGTCCTGGAGCACTTTGGGGGTGGCGCGTTGGAGCTGGGCTGGCTCCAGGCAGCCGCGGGAATCGGTGCAGTGCTCGGCGGGCTCACGCTTGGCGTATGGGGGGGCTTTAGGCGGCGCGTCGTCACCTCTATGCTGGCGCTGGTGCTGGATGGCATCGCCCTCACCCTGTTTGGATTGGCCACGGAGCACGCTTTTTTGCTGGCAGTGACTACAATCTCGGTTTCCAGCTTCATGGAGGCGATCGTCATGGGTGCCAACGGCGCGATCTTTCAGACCACCATTCCGCCAGAGATGCAGGGACGTGTTTTCGCGCTGCTGATCAGCCTGGGAAGGATCACATTGCCCTTGGGGCTTGCCATCGCCGGTCCGGTCGCCGATGCCCTGGGGGCACAGGTTTGGTATCTGATGGCTGGCATTGTGATCACGGTCACGGGCGTGGCAGCGTTCTTTGTCCCGGCCATCATGAGGATCGAGGAGGAAGCGCGCTCCAGAGGCAGGGCAACGCTCAACAGACCCGAGGCAAATCTCTAGTCCTGGGACTTGAGCCCGGAGGAATTCCCTGTACGGATCGAACTCGGGTAGGGAGAGATAGACACAATCAGGAGGAAAACGATCATGCCTAGCGAATCGACTCAGCAAGCGCTGAGCATCCTGAGGGATGGAAGCCAATTTGTCTGGTACGTCATTCCGCTGTTCGCCATCGTCGTCTATGTCTACGCCGTAGAGATCGAGCGGCGCAACTGGAATCTCTTTTTCGCCGGCCTGGCCTTCTGGGGCATGGACTGGTTCAACGAGATCTGGAACTCGCTCGTCTTTCACTTTACCGGGTACGCTCCCATCTGGGGCGCGCCGGGGCAGACGGCGTACCTGATCCTGATCGGGCTGAATATCGAGATCTCATTCATGTTTGCCATTGCAGGCATCACGTTCGGCAAGATGCTGCTGCCAGACAAAAAGACCAGGATCTTGGGCATCCCGAACCGGCTGTTCTTTGCCGTCACAGGGGCTGCCTTTTGCGTCTTTGTCGAAATCCTGTTAAACTCTATCGGTGCGCTGACCTGGGATTACCCGTGGTGGAGCGCAACGGCGCCATGGCTGATCTTTTTGATCGGCTACCTGACCTTTTTTCTGGTCTCCTTCTGGGTGCACGACATGAAGAGCGTCAGGAACAAGGCCATCACGGTCGGCGTGATCTTTGCGGTGGATATTGGCGCCATCCTCATTTTCGGCGTGATCCTTGGTTGGATCTAGGCCGGGGTGGCTCAAGAGGGATGTTGTATGACCGAGAAGGCGTTTCAGGATCATTACCCCAGCAACTTTGCTCAGTGCTACGGCTGTGGCAGGCTGAATGAACAGGGACTGCAGATCAAGAGCTACTGGGACGGGGACGAGACGGTCTGCACCTTTACGCCGCGACCCTACCACACAGCAGTGCCGGGGTACGTCTATGGTGGGTTGATCGCTTCGTTGATCGACTGTCACAGCACCGGCAGTGCGGCGGCAGCGGCCTATCGCGCCCAAGGTCGGACTTGGGACAGCGAGCCCCCCCTGCGCTTTGTGACCGCTTCGCTGCATGTAGACTATGTGCGGCCCACACCCATCGAGGGTCCCTTGGAACTGCGCTCGACGATCAAAGAGGTCAGGGGGCGCAAAGTGGTGGTGAGTACCACGCTTTCTGCACAGGGCGAGGTCTGCGCCCGCGGAGAGGTTGTGGCTGTCCGGATCCCAGACCATATGGCGTTCGGCGACTGACACGGCATTTGTGGAATGCCATGTCATTCGGGTATTGAGTTTAGCAGTAACACATTTTGTGAGGAGGCATTGACGCATGCTTGGTGGCACACATGGCAAAATCTTGCACGTTGATCTGACGTCGGGCGAGACCCACGTCGAACATCCCCCGGAGGAATTCTACCGGCTGCTCGTCGGCGGCCGGGCGCTGGTCGCCTATCTTTTGCTGCGCGATCTAGCCCCAGAGACCGAACCCTTTAGTCCCAACAACCTACTGATCTTTGCCCCCGGCGTGATGCAGGGCACCAGCTTTCCGGGTGCGGGCCGGCATGGCGTGGGCGGCAAGTCACCCCTCACCGGCGCGCTGGGCAGTTCTGAGGTGGGCGGTTGGTGGGGCCACGAGTTCAAGCGCGCTGGCTTCGATGCCCTGGTCATCCGCGGCCGTGCAGAGTTGCCCGTCTACCTCTGGATCAGAGATGGGGAGGTAGAGATCCGCCCTGCAGACCACCTCTGGGGATTGACGACCGCCCCGGCAGAAACTGCCATCCGCGAGGAGTTGGGCGACGACCGCGTGCGGGTAGCCCAGATCGGGCCCGGGGGTGAAAACCGGGTGCGCTACGCCGCGGTCATGCACGATGTGAACCGGGCGGCAGGCCGCAACGGCTTGGGCGCACTGATGGGCTCCAAGAACCTGAAGGCCGTGGCGGTGCGGGGCACACAAAAGGTGCCGGTAGCCGATCGGGCCCGGGTGACGGCCATATCACGCTGGTTGGGCGAGAACTATAAACATCTGATGGGCTGGGCTACGGCCGGCATCGGCCGCGGCACGCAGGATGGCGTGATGGGCAACTATCATACGGGCAACCTGCCGACCCGCAACTTTGGCGTGCCGGTCTTTGAACAGGCCGAGATGTTGAGCGGCGAGCGTAACTATGAGATGTTCCTCAAGGGCCGAGATACCTGCCAGGGCTGCCCGGTGAGCTGCAAGCAGGTCTTTGAGAACGAGGATCAGGACCCAACCCGCCGCCTTGACCCTGTTTACGGAGGGGCAGAGTACGAGGCCATGGGTGCCTTTGGATCATGCTGCGACGTTTCAGACAACCTGGCCGTACTCAAGG
>JASFHU010000057.1:0-12579 GCA_050123055.1 Anaerolineae bacterium | reverse complement strand
ACCGCGTCGGCCCTAACCGCCTCGCGGTCGATGCCCAAGCTGTCCAGCGCTCCGCCGACCGATTGCTCGATCTCTGTGAAACGCTGCTGGTATTCCGGTAGTGACGCGGACAGATTGTCTACCGACTGGATGATCAGCCAGACCACAGCCACGACCAGAATGATGTCGAGGACAATGGTCAAAATCATGGCCAGCCCGCTGGACAGGCCCATCTTCTTGAACCAGTTCATGATGGGCGTCGTGCATATGGCCAGCACCAGGGCCAAAAGGATGGGCGACAAAATGTCGCTGGTCGCTTGCATACCCAATATGACGATGAATATGGCCGCGAGGGTTACTACCGATATGACCAGGGGCGGTATGCTTGTCTTGGAATTCTCTGCACTCATGTCTGTTCTCCTCTCAAATGATTCTGGCGGTGGCGAGGTGTCGGTTCCGTTCCCGGCAGCCTCGTCCCCAAACGGTTGGCTGTGTCCTCCTAGCCAAAGTCCTCACGCAGTTCTGCTTCCTGTTCCTTCGACAGGTTGGTGTAGAACAACTCAAACTCGAGCCCGCTGCCCACGATGGCCTCGGTCACCTTGTCGGTCACCGCGTCTTCGGTCATCAGGAACACCGCCGAAGTACCTTCGGTGACCTTCTCCCGGGCCGCCTTGATGAAATCCTTGTCGATGCCATAGTGGGTAAAGTGGCCGGCCAGGGCGCCCACCGCGGCGCCGACGGCCAGACCCAGGAAGGGCACGAAAAAGATCAGGCCGAACAGCATTCCCCAGAAGGCACCGCCCACCGCGCCCTCGCCGGTCATGTCGCCCAGGTGTTTGGTCTTGGGCTTCTTTGTGCCTTCCGGCCAGTAGACCATGGCCGCGTCCACCAGCGTGATCAACTGCTGCTTGGACAGATTCTCGACTAGGTCCACCATTTTGCCCGCGCCGTCGGCGGTGTCAAACGTGAATCCGGTAATGGTTGCCATTCTACGAATCCTCCTCAGTTCTTGTGTGTATACTCCTGCTTAGGCTTCGGAACTAGCCACCCTCCGGCACCAATTCGTCCCCCACCAGGGTGTAGGTCTCTGACGATTCCTGGGAGGGGCAGCACATCGGGTCCTCCGGGCCGTGGGTCAGCATCTTGATGTCAATCTTTCCCTCGTCGATGGCCAGCTCCTCTACCTGAGCCCGGTCGCCCAGGAGCGTGGTGGCCTCGTTCACCGCCTTTCCGTTCTGGTTGAGGACGGCAGCCAGGTAGACAAAGCTGCCACTGCCACCCGAATTCTCGACCAGGAGCACGGCTGCGTCATCCACGCCGTCGCCATCCAGGTCCCCGAAGGCATAGGGCTCGACAAAGACGACCAGTGGCCGCGAGGCCCCACCCTCTACAAAGGGTTCGCCTTCATATTTCCCCTCGGTCAGGTTGACCGGCCCGTCATAGATGCCCTGGTATTCGGCGTTCTTGAGGCTCTCTGCCGTCAGCGGCTCAGGCTCCCCGCCACACCCCGCCACGAAGGCGAGGGTCACCACGAACAACGCGACGAGGACGGTGTGGTGCTTTGATGGAAATCTAACCTGTTGTTTCATTGCTGGCTCCGATTGACCATTATCTCCAAAGGTATCAAGTTGCCACCCTCCAGGGCGTAGCCAACTTTCGTCACCTCGGAGGGGCAGCACATCGGGTCGCCGGGGCTGTGGGTCAACATTCTGACGGTGATCTGCCCCCCCTCGATGGCCAGTTCCTCGATCTGCGCTGGATTACTGAGGCGCGTGGTCGCTACGTTCACCGGCTTTCCGCTCTGGTTGAGGACGGCGGCCAGGTAGACGAAAACGCCGCCGCCGCCCGTATTCTCGGCCAGGAGCACTACCGCGTCGTCCAGGCCGTCGCCGTCCAGGTCCCGAAAGGCACAGGGCTCGAGAAAAATGACGCTCGATCGTGAGGAACCACTCGCAACAAAATAGCCTTCGAATTTCCCATCGGTCAGCTTGACGCCTTCCGGATAGATGCCGATGCCCTGGTATTTGGCATTCTTGAGGCTCTCTTCCGTCAGCGGACCGGCTTCGCCGCCGCACCCCGCCACAAAGGCGAGGGTAATCAGCAGCAGTGCAACGAGCAAATACTCGTGTATTGACAGAGAAGCAATTTCTACCTTCATCGCTGATCCCGATTGTCTGAATCCTCTGGCAGCTTGTTCAAGAGGACTACTGAACCTGTGCGATTGTCCGCCATGAACCCTCTCCCCTGATACTCGCGGCTCCCGTCAAGTACTGAATCAAAGCATCTTCTAGCATGTGGTTCGGCCAGGCGCTCCTGCCGGTTGTGCGAGCCGCGAAAAGGTTCGACCCTGGCCTGACCGACCCATCCCATTCCTTACCCGAATCACGACCTCCTTTCCGCCCGGCCAGAGCCAAGTTCTGGAACCGGCTCCCGCCATCGGCTTCTCCATCGTCTGCGTCGCCATGCACGCGGAAGGCTTGTATCTCTTTCGAAACCGTCACGCCCATCGCCTTGCACCATCGTGACTTGGCCCTTGTACATGTACCCAGAATATCAGGTTTTGGCCGGAAGTACATCTACCATAGGGTTATAAGGGGGTTATATCCTTCAGGGAAAACGGGGCAAGATGGTTATAGATGGAGGAAGACTAGGCAGTCACCCAGCTCTTGAGCAAGCAGTGCACCGCCTCGGCGCCAACCAACGGCTCGTCGGGCAGGGGCAGCTCGGCCGGAAAGAGCAGGAAAGGCTGGGTCTGCGCTCCGCCCATGCCGCCATGGAAGCCGATCTGCTCCTCAAAGGCTGCCCCTTCCCCCGTCTCGGGATCGTAGAAGCTGCTGACATAGATGTCGGGCGCGTCGGCAAAGCCATCGTTGCGCCGCAGGTGCAGGGCCGCGTTGGGACCGAAATTGGCCAGGGGGTCCTGTCCCTCGACCCGGCCATCCCGCAGATAGGCTTTGCCCGCGGCCCCGATGACCAAGGGTCCGTCAACCTCTGTGTCCACCAGCAAGAAGCCGATCCCCTCGTGCTGGGCCAGTCCCTCCAGCAGACCCGGGTAGAAGGTCTCGATCTGCTCTGCGGTCGCGCGCTGGTCGATGCGGGTGCCGTAGACCAGGCCCAGGTTGCCCGAGGCCAGGACGACAATGTGCGAGCCAGACTCGTCGCCTTCAGAAACGCCGCCCTCGGCGGATCCCCCCGGCACTGCCGGAGCCTTGGCTTCCCTCTCTGGCGCCGCCGGGGCTTTGGCTTTTCCTCCCGGCGCCGCGGCCTGGGGACCCAGGGTAACCATCCCCTCCTCAGTGCGGCTTCGGAGGGCAGCGCCCAGGGGTTTTTCGATCGTACCGTGGCCGTATTGCACCGTCTCGGTCAGCAAGGCGTTGACCTGGTTCCAGTCCTCGTGGGCGTGCACGTCGCCCTGGACGACGTACTTTTCCGTCGCCAGCTCCTGGACCAGTTCCTCCAGGCTCAATCCGTAGCGCTGCTTGAACGTGGCCCCACCCGTCTGCCCATGGTCGGACAGCACTACCAGGTGATAGGGCCGCGGCGCCTGCCGGGCGGCGCTTTCCAGCCGGGGGATCTGCTTGTCCAGTTTGTGCAGGATATCAAAGGCATCGTCAGACTCGACGCCCGAGTGGTGGGCCACCTCGTCATAGCCGACAAAAGTGGCATAGACCGCCGGCATACCGCCGAACATGTCGCCTACCAGGGTATCGATGTTCAGGTCGCGCATGATGACCGTGGTAGCCGCTCGTATCAGGGGATAGATGCCACCTCGATGCTCCCGATCCATGATGGGATAGACCCTGTTGCGCCGCGCCTTCCAGAACTGCCAGACCTCCAAGATGATGTCCCACAGGGCCAACAGCAGCGTCCGGGAAGAGCGGTAGGGGTTCAGAAAATAGGCCTCAAAGTCGAGCGAGTGGAAGCGGGAGTGATCCAGGATCGTGCTGGCCGTGGTCATCACGTACGGCGCGTCACCCGAAAACAGGTTGCCGCGGCTGGCGCCATCTTCCACCAGTAGACCGTTGCCGCTGGATAGGGTTGTCTCCAGCCCAGCCAGGAACTTGGGGTCGCTGGAGGACCGGATCTCCTTGGCCACCCGGTCGTACCAGCGAAAGGCCGGGAGGTTGTGGTTGTTGCCCAGGAGGATGCCCCCCTGGCTGGCCGAGGTCTGGGAGGACATGTCGGTCTCCCAACCTACCAGGCGGTGGCTGCCCGCCTCCATCCAGCGGGCCAGGTTGGGCACGATCCCCTGGCGCAGGGCGTTCTCCAGGACGGGCTTGGCCAGTCCGTCGAACTCTAGGAAAATGAAGCCGGGTTTGTCGGTCTCGGCCACCCGGCTCCGCCGCCGCGCGCGACGGCGCACCACGTTTCGAAACCAGACGCTGTCGTCGTCGATGGTCAGCAAGCTGCTGAGGATGGTCGTGATGGCCGTCAGGCCCAGGGCCAGCAGGATGGCTGAGCCCAGGTTCTTGACCTCAAAGCCGTCCACCAGGGCGCTGGCCAGCAAGATGAAGGCGCCATTCACGACCAGAGACAGAAGGCCCAGGGTCAGCACGGCAAAGGGCAGGAGGACATAGCTGAGCAAGGGCCACAGCAGGCCGTTCAACAGGGCGATGGCTAGCACCGCTACGATGGCCGTCCCCAGGCTGTCGACGCTTACGCCTGGCAGGAGCCAGGCCATGAGCAATAGGCCCGCCAAAGCGAACCCCCAGACTACCACCGTGCGGATGATGGCGCGCAGGATCTCCCTGACTTTGCCGTCTTTCATATGCTCTCTCCTGCGCCAAAGCGGCTCGAGACGCCTGCAGGCAGGCCTGCGAGCGTACTGGCGCGATGGGTGGCGGCTCGTAGACGTGCGGAGGCACAGCCACGAGCCACCACCTTTGAGATCCTTTGGCCTAGAGGCTCCAGTTCCCTAGGGGATCTGGTCCCCGCCTGGTACCCGCTCGCGTTCGCGGTAGCCGCCGATGTAGCTGGCGATGTCGACGAACACCCCCAGACCGAGCAAGATCCAGTCAAAGCCAAAGATGCCGCCGGGGTAAATGACCAGGTAGGAGAGGGTCGTCCAGGGCAGAAAGAGCCAACCCAGGAAGCCCCAGATGAAATTGTCGTAGGCGGCGTTCAGGTATATCGGGTTGAAAATGTACCAGATTAGAATCGCCAGCCTTGGCCCGACCATCAGCAACGCAGTGATAAAACAGCACATGGTATTCCTCCTTTGGTTGTTGTCTTCAGGCGCCCGACAGTCGGCGGGCACCCGGTGCGCACAGGATTGTGCCTCTCAACTTGGGTTCTTCAGAACCAAAATCGGTCTTCTATATCCCGTCTTTCACACCTCCTTCCTTGGGATCAGCTCAGATCTCTCGGGATGTGTGAACTGAGCCCCCTGACACTACAGCGAGTGGGAACACCGGTGAAATCTCTCCTCCCCTTCCCTCTGCTCCTGTACGCGCTCGTGTCCCGCGGCAACCGCAGTGCTCAGGCGAGTGCGGAACGGACTACTCTGCTAGGGAAAGGCCCGAAAGAGCCATATGCGAAACCGCGGCCAGGGCGGTCAATAAGGCCAGGGTTGTCACCGGCCGCCAAGCCAAGCGTACCAAACCAGCGATCAGCTCGATCACTCCGATTCCCTCCAAAACATGTGCGGGACATCACCATCCGCCGCACTCTATATCCGGTGCAGAGTTAGTCACAGACTGGGCTTCCTCTGGCCGAACGATTCTTGGGCTTCTCCCCCATCCGTGCCTGCCATGCAGCGTGCAACTTCTGAAGGTCTATGTACGGTCTGGGCTGGTCGGCAGCCCGTCGGGCTTTGCCAACTTCGGGCGCGAGCGCCAGGACAACGTTTGCGGCGGCGGCTGCGACTGCCAATACTAGATATATGCCCCCGTCCATGTGATCTTCCTCTCCTCTTTTCTCATCGCAGCGATCGCTGCATCTGTGCAGGCAGTGTCGAGCAGCCAGGCTTGGACCAGTGCTTCGACCCAAGCCTGGCGCGTCAGATCCATACGCCGCGAAACCAAGACGGCTACGGCGATTTCGGCATCCATTCTGTCCAACAGCCCGGCGCGTACCAGTACTCGCGCCGCCTTTTCGGGGGTCATGTCCCTCTCCTATCCTACTTGACGTCCAGAGTGCACATCGGATGGACGCTCCCCCTTGATCATGATGAGGTGTTTGATCGTCGCCCCCCGGGCTAGTTTCCGATCAGCTGTACCACCATCAGCCCGGAAGCGTCTTTCACGAACAACTGCCCGCCCTCCATGGAGAAAGCACTCGCCGACACCAATGCCGCCAAGAAATCCTGCTCCTGCTCCATGATCCCTTCGGGCTCCGCGCATACCGCCTGCTGTCGTTGAGGTGGATAGATGGTCAACAGGTTACCATCGGTTAGGTAGCTGGCCGAATAGTTGTTGCAGCCGGCGGAACCACTTAGCGTGCCGTCGGCCCCAAAGTCAGCCGTCAAGGAGGTGCCTGGCAAGACCGTCTGCACTGCCGAGCCATCCGAGTAGGCGATGGCCGTCCACTGGGTTCCGGCCAAGGGGTTCTCCGGTGCAACTGTTGCCTCGGGGGTGACCGTTGCTTCTGGTTCTGGCGTCGCCTCCGGTATCGCCGTTGCTGTATCGACGACGGTGATCGTCTCCTGCCTGCGGCTCGTGCCGCCGGGGCCCGTTGCCTCCAGCCCGTAGGTCACACTGCCAGTCGTGGTCGGGCAATCCTGATAGTTCCCACTTACGGGCGCTCCATCCCAAAGTACCACGTCGTTGGCCGTCAGGAACACCCGGTCCGCTTTGCCTTCGACCTGCCAGCGCACCGTCACACACTGGCCCAGGGTGATCTGTCCAGAGGGATCGATGGTGAACAGCGTGATCTGGGGCGCGTCGGCCACCGCCTCGACATAGATGGGGATCTCCCGAACCTCGACGGAGCCGTCGAGCAGGACAACGCGCAGATGGTAGGTCGTCGTGGCGGGCGGGCACTCGACCCGCGTACCCTCGCCGGCCACGCCGTGGTCTTGCCAGGGCTCGCCCTCCCTGTAAAAGTAGACTTCCTTAACATTCTCCACCTTCCAGGCAAAGTTGACACACTCGCCGGCCTGGATGGCATTGCGGTCTACGGTAAAGATGATGCCGGCGACCGGGGTCTGCGTGGGGGCAGGGGTGAGCGTCGGCCCGGCAATCACCCTGATGTTGACCTGTAGGCGCTCGCCAAAGGCGTATCCCCCGCCATTGACCATTTGCCAGAAGCCCTGGTAGTCGCCCGGATTCACGGGGGCGACCAGGTTGATCTGCAGGTCATAGGTACCGCCTGGCGCCACGTCCTGGGTGACCGCCACGGACCCCCCGCCCATGCTGTAACCATCGGCAAAGACCAGGCGATAGCTTGTATTCCAGGTGCAGGTGCCGGTGTTTTGCACCTGCCAGCCCTTGGTAAAGGCCTGCCCCGGCCCAAGGTCGCCTTCCTGTGTCAGATCCTGGACAAACAACAGGCCATCGTCGCATGCGGGTGGGGGCGCCGCGGTGCTCGTCGGCCCCGGCGTCGGCGTGGGCAGCACCTGCTGCATGCCCATGTATCGCTGCGCGAGGTTGCCTATGGTGCCGTCGTTGTACAGTACTGTGATCGTCTGATCGAGCTGGGCTTTGAGCGTGCTTGCTCCCTTGGGCAGGGCGATGGCATAGTTTTGTGGGTTCAGCCCTTCGGCCACAATCTTGAGCCCCCCCTCGTCGACAAATGCCTTTGCGGGTTGGACATCCAGGAGCACCAGATCGATGCGCCCCTCGCGTAAGTCGCGAATAGCATGCTCGGCCTTTTCGTAGACGAACAGGTTGTCCGGCGACATTTTGCCTGCGTCGATCAAGACGAGCTGTATCCAGTCTTGGTGTACCGTGTTGCGCTGCACACCGATCCTGTATCGGGCAGCGTCGCCGATAGAACCGATGGACAGATCCGCATCCTCCCGTGCCAGGAAAGCATCCCCGCTCACCAGGTAGACGTTGCTAAAGTCCAATTCAGCTTCCCGCTCGGGCGTGCGCGATATGGCGGCAACAGCGACGTGGATCTCGCCCAACCGAATGGCAGGAGCCAGGCCATCGAAGGCATAGTCACGGTATTCGACCTGGATGCCCAGCCGCCGTCCGATCTCGTCCATAAGGGCAATGTCAAAGCCGTCGATCTGATTCTCGCTGGCATAAAACTCAAAGGGCGGATAGTCTGCCGATGTACCGACGACGATCCTGCCCGTGGCTTGGATCTGCTGCCACAGGTCGCCGGAGACAGGTGTGGTGGTTGCTGTCATCTCGACCGTCGGAACCTGGGTGGCTACCGCCGCTATGGGTGTGGGCGTCGCCTCCTCCCGGGAACCAACATAGATAGCGGCCAAGACCGAGAGGCAGGCACAGACCAGCAGGGCCACCAGCCCGGCCAGCGCCAGCCAGGTCGGAATCCATGGCTTGCCCACGACCTCGCCGGTCAGGTTCTGCGTCTCCCCTTCAGCCGCTTGCACGCGGGCCGTGAAAGGCAGGACCCGGTCCTTGCCAAAGAGGGACCGGCTGTGCAGCTTGGCGGTAAACTCGGCCATCTCTACCTCTCCAGGCGGGATGTGCAGAATCTGTGTCGCATTCGGCTGGAAATCCAGTCCGTCGTCCGGGCTCTGCAAGGTCAGGTCGAACTGCTGCGGGGCGTTGCCCTGGTTCTCCACCGTCACCCGCGCAGGCTCCCCGGCCTCGATCTGCTGCGGATGCAGCTCAAGGCCAAACTGGGAAGAGCTGGCGATGGAAAGGACACATTCCGCCACGGTCACCTGGTCGGGTGTGGCCTGGCTGGCGGCCTGAATCCTGAAGGGATGCCTCCCGGCCCCGCTTTCCTCCGATGGCGCGGGCTGGATGGTCAGCGTCACCTCCTGCTGCTGCCCGGGGGACAGCGGCGTGGACGCCGAGGAAGCCATGACCCAATCGCTGGGGATGCCCTCAACCGACAGGCTGACAATATCCCTTTCCAGGCCCTGGTTGAGCAGGACGAGGGGAACGGCGACGCTTTCCCCTTGCGCCACCTGAAACTCGGTGGCGGGCAGGAGGATGCCGATCCGGCCCGCCACCTCCAGCTCGGCCACGGTCAGGGTACACGTCGCCTCGACTGCCTGCTGCGGCGTCTCCTGACTGGCGACCCGGATCACGACCTGGTGACGGCCGGCCTGGCCCTGGGGGGACGCCGGGGGTTGGATGCTCACCAAGACCTCGCGCTGCTCCCCGGCAGCCAGGCGGACCACGGGCGAAGGCACCGACACCCAGTAGCCGGGAATGCCGGCCACCGTCAGTTCATAGTGCCCATCCGCCGGGCTCTGATTGTGCAGGAACACCGTAGCGCCGACACTACTGCCCGGGGCCACCGAAAAGTCTGTGGGCTGTATCTGAATGGCGAGCCGCGGATCTTTGATAGAATGATCTTCCATGATTGCTCCTCAGGGCGATTTTTGTAGGAGCGAGGCATCGCGGTTGTCTGGTCCATTTGCTGCTGCTCTCGCCTGCATCTCAAGATACAGGCCTTTTCAGGTCTGTTGGCAATGCCCCGCGCCCACGTTCAGGAACTGAGCAGCTTGTTCCATTGCTTCTCCAGGGAATCCCAGGCGCCTTCAGCCCAGCCTGCGGCCTTTTGCAATCCCAGATCGACCTTGGCCGCCGTCAGGGCGCCCTCCACGTGACCCCAATCGACGACGTTCCACCAGGCGCCGATGTACTCCGCCCGGCGGTTCTCGTACTGGAGGTAGTAGGCGTGCTCCCACACGTCCAGGACCAGGAGGGGCAGCAGGTCCTCATTGAGCGGGACGTCGTGGCCCGGCGTGGTCGTGATCACCAACCCCCCTTCGCCGTCGACGCACAACCAGGTCCAGCCGCTGCCAAAGAGGGTGGCTGCTGCCTTGTTGAATAGCATTAGGAATTCGGTATAGGAGTCAAAACTGGCCTCGATGGCCTTGGTCAATCCCTCGCTTGGCTTCCCGCCGCCCCAGGGGCTCATGCATTGCCAGAACAGGCTGTGACAAAAGTGGCCACCCCCATTGTTGCGCACCGCGGTGCGGATCTGCTCGGGCACTTTGTCGAGGTTCATCAGCAATTGGACGGTGCTCGCATCCTGCAGATCCTCGTACCCTTCCAGGGCTCGATTCAGATTGTCCACGTACGCCTGGTGGTGCTTGTCGTGGTGGATGGCCATGGTGCGCGCATCGATGTTCGGCTCCAGCGCATTGAACTCGTATGGCAGTTTCGGCAGTTTGTGTGTCATTTCCTTCCTCTGTCTACCCTTCATTGACCATCATACCCAGGGCGACGGCGACGGCCGGCTAGGCCAGGTTGTTGTCTTTAGCCATCTTGCGCATCAGCCACATAGTCTACGGTAAGCAACGGCAGTTGCAGATTGTAGAGAGCGCTCAGCACCCCAGCCAAAGCAGCCTGATCTAGCAGCTCGCCCTGCAGGCTGGTTACCGTTGATCCATCATCCTGGCTCGTCGAGGTGATGGCCAGACCGCCCAGCCGGTCGGACCAGCTGCTGTCCAGGTAGCCCTTCACCCGGATGCGGTACGTGGCCGGGGTATCAAGCGTGAGTTCCATACCATTTGCCTGGCAGCAAGAGGCCCGTGGGCTGCTCTTCGGGCGGCGGCTCGGCTGGTTGCTCTTCCGGTGGCGGCTCGGCAGGCTGCTCTTCGGGTGGCGGCTCAGCGGGCTGTTCCGGCGGCGGCTCGGCAGGCTGCTCCTGATCGGCCGGGACGGTGGAAGCGGGCGCTTCGGACGGCGCTCCATCACCAGATGCCCCCAGACCGATGGCCAGGACTGCAATGCAGGCAATGACCAGAAGCCCCACCAACAGAGCCGGCAGCACCCAGCTTGGGATCAAGGGCTTGCCCACGACCTCTCCATTCACGTTCCGCGTCCCGCCTCCGGCTGCTTGCACGCGCGTGGTGAACGGCAGGACCCATTCAGTGCCAAGGAGGGGACGGCTCCGCGGCTTGGCGCTGAATTGGGCCATCTCCATCTCTCCGGGTGGGATGTGTAGCTGCTGTGTCGCGAGTGGCTCAAACTCCAGGCCATCATCAGGGCTCTTCAGGGTCAGGGTGAAAATCTCATCGACATTTCCTTGGTTCTCCACGGTCACGCGCGCTGGCGTCCCGGCCTCAATCCGCTGCGGGGTTAGATCGACTCTGAATCGTGAGAAGCCCGCGATGACCAAGGCGCATTCCGCCACGGTCACCTGGCCTGGGTTGGCCTGGCTTGCGGCATGGATCTTGAAAGGATGCCGCCCAGCCCCACTCTCCCCGGAGGGTGTGGGTCGGATGGTCAGAGTCACCTCCTGCTGCTGCCCCGGGAGCAGCAGCGTGGATGCCGAGGAGGCATAGACCCAACTACTGGGGATGCCCGCCACCGACAAGCTGACCGAGTCGCCCTCCAGGCCCTGGTTGAACAGCACCAAGGGGATGACGACGCTATCCCCCGGCGCCACCGGGAACTCGGTGGCAGCCAGGAGGACACCGATACGGCCCGGAACCTCAAGCGCAGCCACCGCCAGGGTGCAGGTCGCCTCGGCTGCCTGTTGCGGGGTCTCCTGGCTGGCAGCCCGGACCACGACCTGATAGCGCCCGGCCCGGCCCGGGGGGGACGACGGTGGTTGGATGGTCAGCGAGGTCTGGCGCTGCTCACCGGCTCCCAGGCGGATAACGGGCGCAGGCACCGACACCCAATTGCTGGGGATGCCGGTCACCGTCAAGGCAAAGTTCCCATCCGCCGGGCTCTGATTGTGCAGGAATAACGGGAGGGTGTAACTACTGCCAGGTGCCACCCTCACGCTCGAGGACTCGAGTTGGATGACGACCTGCTGGTTTTCGACTGAAGGCTCTTCCATGGTTACCTCACATACATACCTGTCGCTGTAGGGGCGCAGGCGCTTGGGAATGCGTTGGCTGCGCCCCCCAGAATGACTAGTCCCCAGACTCTTCCTCAGATTCCTCTTCGAGGGCCTCGGCAACAGCATCCATGGTGGCCGCTGCACCCAGCTCGGCACCGCCCACCATCGCCCCGGCGAGGCTCTCCTCAGCCCGGTCTGCGGCGACCTCTGCTGCTCCTTCAGCTACACCCATTTCGAATGCGCCCCGGGCAGCCAGCCCCGCACCGGCAGCAGCCAACTCGTCGCTCCGCTCGGCCATGGCCTCCGACGCTGCGGCGCGGACCAAACCCTCGGCTACCTCCTCGGCGCCCAGCTCGCCCACCAGCTCGCCCTCCTCGGCCAGCACCTGCGACAGCGCCCGTGTCCCGGCCGCCCTCAGGATGATGTCCACGGCCACGTTCTGCAGTTGCTCGCCCCGTGTCTCCAGAAAGCCGGCCAGCACCGGCATTTCCATCAGGTCCACCACGTCGCTCACCGCCCAAAGCTCACCGGCGGTGCGGGCCACCTCCAGGCCGTTGTCCAGGTCCTCGATGCTCATGAGTCCCACTGCGGCGCTGATGGCCTGGATGTTGTCGGAGGCGGCCACCAGCTCCACCCCTTCAGCCACATCCGTGATGCCCGCCTCGGCTACCACCTCGCTCAACTGTCCCATCCTCGCCGCCACGATCTCGG
>JASFHU010000056.1:0-12651 GCA_050123055.1 Anaerolineae bacterium | reverse complement strand
TGACTCCAGCCGTTTTGTGATCGCTTCAAAGTCTCAGTAGCCCAGTGTTCTGGCGAATGGGTCGGATGGGATTTGATCGGTCTCCAACTGCCGTTCGATCTCCATGTCGGGTGATGCCTGGCGCTCTGCCAGCCAGTCAACCAGCGCGCTGTTTTGCCGAGCGCCCAATACCTCGACCGGCAATGGGCCATTCTCATCCCGATCCAGGACCACGACCAAATAGTACATGCCATTGCTTTCCACCACGGCCAGCGTGCCTATCTCGAGGTCAAAGATGGTAGCATCCAGCTCTGGGCCATAGCGTCCGCTCAGTTGGCCCGGGGTGACCCAACCTACGGCCCCGCCACTCTCTGCTGATAGGGTATCCGTCGAGACCTCCTGGGCCACAAGAGAGAACTCTTCGCCACCCTCGATCCGCTCTCTCGCGGCGATTGCCTCGTCCTCAGTCTCGGTCTGGATCAGTTGCAGATCGACCACCAGCCCAGTGGTTGGCACCTCACTGGCCAAGAGCTCCTGCACCTTGCCGCGCACCATACTGCGCTGCACAATGTTGCGGAGCTCCCTATCAGAGAGGTACATATTGCCAAGAATCGTATTGTAGAACTCGTCGACTTGCGACTGTGGGATCGGTGTCGCCGTCGGGAGCTGTTCGGTACCTGTCAGCGGTTCCTGCGGTGCTGCCGACAGGGCGAGACGCAGGTCTTCAGTGATGGTCTGCTTCACCTCTTCGTCGGAGACGCTTATGCCCTCGGTTCCCGCCTTCACTCGGATGAGCTCATCCTCAATCAGTTCGTCCAGTGTGTTCTGGGGCAGAAGCGCGAGAGAGGACTGGAGTTGCCCCAGTTGCTGTTCGTAAAACGAGATCAGAAACTCGTTCCCTTCCGGCGCGGCCCTGAGGTCGTCGAGGCTGTTCTGCAGATTGCTGATGTTCACATACTGGTTGTAGCGGTTGTAGGTGAGGAGATCCTGATAATCGCCCATTGGGAGCTTGACGCCGTTCACGGTCGCCACAGGCTGGTTGGGTTTGAGGATGAGTTCCTGGACCACGCCAACGGCCAGTACCAGCACGATAATTGCAGCCAGTATGCCGACGCTAATCAGGATGATGCGGTTCTGTCGAGATTCTTTGCGACTGAAGGCGATCTGTTTTTTGGTCTGCTTGGTTTCCTCAGCAGTACCTTTGCGCCTTCTCGAGGATTTTGCCATTTGGCTTTCTCCGTGTTTTCAGGCTGGGCAGGGCCAGCGTGCGGTTAGTCCAAACACCATTTGCCAGACTCCCATGCCACCGCTCTCCGTGGCTGGTGGGACCACGAGCAGATCAGGCATGGGAGCCTGTGCTTGGTATGTTCAGCCGGGCCTAGTAGCGCCGGATGTGCTCAGCCGTGAAGGGAAGAAGGGCCAGGTGCCGAGCTCGCTTGACCGCGATGGCCAGCCTGCGTTGGTGTTTGGCGCAGGTACCAGTCTTGCGGCGGGACTTGATCTTGCCTCGCTCTGTAAGAAACCGGCGCAAGGTGGATATGTCCTTATAGTCGATGACCTTGGATTTTTCCAGGCAGAAGGCGCATACCTTGCGCCTTGGCGTGAAGCGTCTGCGACCGTAGCGGCGCTGGCCTTGACGGCGTTGGCCTCCCCTGGGTCCACCCTGTCTTCTGGGGCCACTGGGTCCGCCCTGTCTTCTGGGGCCACTGGGTCCACCCGGTCTGCTGGGGCCACTCGAGCCACCTGATCTACTCGGTGTGTCCTGTCTCTGGGCCTGTGTTTTTGTCTGTTCACTCATTGCTTGTCCAGTACTCCTTTTGGATCTTGGTACCTGCCTTTCGTCGCGGAGTCATGCCGCTAGAAAGGGGATTCGTCTACTAGTTCTCTTGGCTCATGCTCGGCAGATCGGTTCCTGGGCCGTGGACCGAGCATGATCATTTCGTTGGCGACCAATTCGGTGCGAAAGTGTTTCTTGCCGTCGGGTTGATCCCAGCCACGCGTGCGAAGTTCACCTTCAACGTATACACGCCGGCCCTTGGCCAGGTATCGGTTGCAGATTTCTGCCAGACTGCCCCAGGATACGACGTTAAACCATTCGGTTGAGTCGCGTCGCCCTCCATTGGCCGAGTTCCAGGACCGGGTGGCAGCCATGCCGAAAGAGGTTACCGCCTGGCCCTCTGGTGTGTATCGCATCTCGGGATCTCGTCCAAGGTTGCCGATGACCATCACCCGGTTGAGGCACTGGGGAAGCAATTCGCCCTCTGTATCCAGCTCTCGAGCGGCAATCGCCTCGCGGTTATCCATCGGCATCACTTTTCCCGCGACCACTTCGGTGCAGACATGGCGCTGGCCCTCGGCGTCTTCCCAGCTTCTGGTCTGAAGGTGTCCTTCGACGTAGATCCTCTGGCTCGCCTGGAGATGCTTCTTGGCTGCGGTAGCCAGAGCTCCCCAGGCCACGATGTGGAACCATTCCGTCGCCTCACGCGCCTCACCTGCGCTGGTCGTCCACTGGCGCTTGGTTGAGATGCTGAAGGATGCAACTGGCTGTCCGTTGGATGTATGGCGAAGTTCAGGCTCCCGCTCCACAAAGCCGATGAGCATCACCTTGTTCATGCCCCGCGCCATTTCCCGCTACTCCTTTGAACCGCAGTCTAGCTACACCTGTCGCCTGTTGGTCAGTTTCCGATCTCGTCTACTTTTCGTCTGTGCGCACGATCAGATAGCGCAGTACCCGCTCGTCCAGCTTGAGAGTACGTTCCATCTCGGGGAGGACTTGCGGTGGGGTCTGGAAGTAGAGGATGGTATCCTGGCCTTCGGACGTTTTCTTGATGGGGAAGGTTAGGCGCCGCTTGCCTCGGGTTTCTACCTTGACCACTTCGCCGCTCGTGCCGCCGTTGCCTGCCGAGATCAGTTGCGTCATCCTCTCGACGATGGCATTGACATCTTCTTCTTCCACGTCGGCGTCAATGACCAAGTACAGCTCGTATTGCCTCATGCTTACCTCCTTTCCATGGGATTGCCTGTGGTCCAAGCCACAAGCGAAAAGGAGAGGGACCGGCACCCGATGGCGCGTTGGCCCCTCTGCGTGACGCCCGGAACTATAGCACACTCGGTAGTTTTTGGCAAACGCGGAGGGGGGCAGGGTTTGACCAAATACTAACGAGGTGGAGAGAATCGGATATGGAGAACATCTCCATCCTGAACGACGTAATCCCGGCCCTCCAGCCGGATCATGCCTCGTTCGCGGGCCGCCTGAAAGGTACCCATGTCCATCAGGTCGGCGTGCGCTACCACCTCAGCGCGGATGAAACCGCGTTGCATGTCTGTGTGGACCTTGCCAGCGGCATCGTAGGCGGTGTGCCCCTGCCGTAGCGTCCAGGCGCGGACCACGTTGGTGCCGGTGGCGGTGAAGAAGGTGATCAGATCGAGCAATCGATAGCCGGCTTGAATGAGCCGCTCCAGGCCTGGGGCTGCTAGCCCCAGCTCGGCCCGGTACTCGGCGGCTTCGTCGGCTGGCCAGTCGGCCAGGTCGGCCTCAAGCTGGGCGCAGATGACCACCACCTGCGACCCCTCTTTCTCCGCATGTCTCACCACCATCTCGGCGCGAGATCCACCGTTGGGCAGTCCATCTTCCCCAACATTGGCGATGTACAGCCGAGGTTTGCTCGTCAGAAGGTTGAGGGGGCGGAGCAACTCTGCTTCCATGTCCGACACGGGTAGCTGGACAGCCAGGTGCCCGCCCTCCAGGTGGGCTTTCATGCGGGCCAATAGGTCCAATTCGGGGGCAAATTCACGAGGTTGGGCCTTGGCCATTGACCGGACCTTGTCCTCTCGACGTTCCACGGTTTCCACGTCGGCCAGGACGAGCTCCAGGTCAATGACTTCGCAGTCGGCCAGAGGGTCGAGCTCAGCGGTGATGTGGGCGACATCGGGATCCTCAAAGCAGCGGACGACCATCGCCACCGCGTCTACGTTGCGTATGTGGCCCAGGAACCGATTCCCCAACCCCTCTCCCCGGTGGGCGCCCTCGACCAGCCCAGCAATGTCGACAAACTCGACTGTGGCCGGTTTGACGTCTTCGGGCTCTACGATAGCCGCTACGTCATGCAGCCGCGGGTCAGGAACCTCAACCACGCCCACGTTGGGGTCGATCGTGGTAAAGGGATAGCTGGCGACAGCCGCCCCAGCCTTGGTCAGTGCGTTGAACAGTGTGCTCTTGCCCACGTTGGGTAGGCCGACGATGCCAATCTGCAGGCTCATGGCGTCCTCCTGGGTGCGCGATGCAGACTCACTCAGAGACTTTGGTACACATCTTCTCCGGTGTGCGCGGTTCTTCTGATCCAAGCGCTCGCTCAGTCATTATAGCACCGAATGACCGTTCCAGCAAGGCATTTGCACAAATCTGGTGTCTGTGGCAAAATACCGCCAGGAGGCGATAAACACATGGCAGAAATGACCAAGCGCGAGCGATTGGAAGCAACTATCCGCGGTGAGCCGGCCGATCGGCCGCCGGTAGCCCTGTGGCGACACTTTCCTGGCGATGACCAGGACCCAGCCGAACTGGCAGCCTCGACGGTTGCCTTTCAGCAGCAGTACGACTTTGACTTCGTCAAAGTCACACCTGCCAGCAGTTTCTGCGTCCGCGACTGGGGTGTGGAAGATACCTGGCTGGGCAACGAGGAGGGGACCCGCGAGTACAGCCGTCAACCTATCGGTACGCCGGAGCAGTGGTACACACTTGAGCGGCTCAATCCTGAGCAGGGCGCCCTGGGGGCGCAGCTCCGCTGCCTGGAATTGATCCGTGAGACGCTAGGCGATCAAGTGCCCTACATCCAGACCATCTTTAATCCCCTCTCTCAGGCCAAGAACCTGGTCGGCAAGCAGAATCTGGTGTCCCACCTGCGCCAGGACCCGGTGGCGGTACGGACCGGCCTGGAGACCATCACAGCAACGACTGTGCGCTTTATTGAGGCGGCGCGGAAGCGGGGCATCGCCGGCATCTTTTTGGCTGTGCAGCATGCCAGCCATGCGTTGCTATGTGAACGGGAATATGAGGAGTTTGGCATTCCCTTTGACCGGCGCCTGTTGGATGCGGCTGAGGGACTGTGGCTGAATGTCTTGCACATCCATGGCGATCAGGTGATGTTCGATCTCCTGTCTGACTACCCCGTTCAGGTGTTCAACTGGCACGACCGCGAGACGCCACCCACCCTGCGTCAGGGTCAGGCAAAGGTGGTCGGCGCCGTGCTGGGAGGCTTGCGACAGTGGGATACCATGATGCGGGGGACGGCCGACGAGGTGCGACAGGAAGCTGAGGACGCAATCCGCCAGACGGGCGGACAGCGCTTCATCCTGGGCACGGGCTGTGTCACGCCTATCACGGCGCCCTGGGCCAACCTACGCGCAGTTCGGGAGGTGGTCGAGGGCGCGGCCGATCGACTCACCTGAAAAATCGCCATTGACTTGCACTTCCTTTTATGCTATGATGGATCCGATCAAAAATACGTGGAGAGAAACAGCCATTGATTAGTGTAGACGAAGCGCTGGCCGAGATTCTGTGTCACGTGCGGCCCTTGGAGTCGGAACGGGTTCCGGCCCTGGATGCACTTGGCAGGGTGTTGGCTGAGGAAATCTATTCAGACATAAACGTGCCACCATTCGACAACTCGGCCATGGATGGCTATGCCGTGCGTGCGGCAGACGTGGCCGGTGCGACCCACGAGTCCCCGGTGCGTTTGGCAGTGGTTGGTAGTGTGGCGGCAGGCTATGTAGCCGGTATGGAGGTGGGGACAGGCACGACCCTTCGCATCATGACCGGCGCCCCCATGCCTTCTGGCGCAGATGCGGTAGTTCCATACGAGGAGACCAGTGATTTCGACAGGCCTAAAGAGGAGCGACTCGCGGTCCCGGCTGCCGAGATTTCGGTGCGCAAGGCCGTCGCTGCCCACGATCACGTCCGCCCTGCAGGCGAGGATATCCGTCGTGGCGAACAGGTGATGGCCAAAGGGCGCTTGATCCGGCCCCAGGAGATCGGCGTGCTGGCCTCGCTGGGCTTCGAGACCGTCGCGGTGCACCGCCGGCCCAGGGTGGCTATCCTGGCCACGGGCGACGAGCTTCTTGAGATCCATGAACCATTGGAGCCGGGCAAGATCCGTAACTCCAACGAGTATACCAATTCCGCACTGGTAACACGTACCGGCGGCGTTCCGATCCGGCTCGGAATTGCCCGTGATACCGAGGCCGATCTAACGGCCAAACTGCGTTCTGGACTGGAGCAGGGCGCGGACCTCTTCCTCACCTCCGGCGGGGTGTCGGTGGGCGACTATGATGTGGTGAAGGACGTCCTCGGTACCGAGGGCAAGATGCAGTTCTGGCAGGTACGGATGAAGCCGGGCAAGCCGTTGGCCTTCGGGTTGTTGCCTGGTGGCGTGCCGCTCATTGGGCTGCCCGGCAACCCGGTGTCGGCGATGGTCTCCTTCGAGCAGTTCGCCCGCCCGGCCATACTCAAGATGTTGGGCCATGCCGATCTGACCAAACCAACCGTGCAAGCCATTGTGGACGAACCGCTTACCAACAGCGGACGAAGGGGTTTCGTGCGTGTCATTGTCTCGCGGCAGGAGGATGGCTACCACGCTCGGACCACCGGCGAGCAGGGCTCAGGGGTGTTGACCTCCATGGCCAAGGCTAATGGACTGGCCATCGTGCCAGAGGGGACCCGCTACGTGGAGGCTGGCACCGAGCTCCCGGTCCAGATGCTGGATTGGTCGGAGGGGACGGGCGCATGACCGGGAATGGCCGCGTCCCCGTAATCTCCATCGTGGGCAAGTCGGGCGTCGGCAAGACGACTGCTTTGGAAAGGGTCATCCGGGAGATCAAGCGGCGGGGATACAAAGTGGGCACAGTCAAACACGACACGCACGGCTTTGACGTGGACAGGCCGGGCAAGGATTCGTGGCGCCATGCCAAGGCTGGCAGCGATGCGGTGGTGATTTCTGGACCACGCAAGATGGCCCTCATTCGCCAACTGGAGTCAGAGATACCTCTCGACGACATTGTGCCACTGATGGGTGATTTGGACCTGATCATTACCGAAGGCTATAAAAAGGGTGACAAGCCCAAGATCGAGATCACACGTCGAGAGCGCGGGACCAAGCTCTTGTGCCGGTCCGATGAACTGATCGGTATCATGGCCGATTACCTGGTGGACATGCCGGTGCCCCAGTTCGCACTGGAGGATGCAGCCGGTGTCGTCGACCTGTTGGAGACACTCTACTTGCGTAAGGTGCGGCAGCCTCGGTGAGGGTGCCGGTTTTTCTGGGCCTGAGTCGTGGTCTAGTGGGGACATTTCTCCTATCTGGGACTCAAAGGGGGTAGAGAGATGACACACATCAACTGTCGGGCAAGTTTCTGCATCTTCTGGGACGAGGGCGTCTGCACTAGTGAGGAGATCGAATACGAGCCGGAAACTGGTTGTCTGACCTTTCAAGATGTGGGCGATCTCACGCTTGAAGAAGATGAGGCTGACGACTGGGACGATGACGACCTGTTCGACGACGATGATGACGACGACTGGGACGATGAGGACGATGATGATGACGACTGGGACGATGATGACTTCTAGGCGTTGTCCGGGTTAGCCTTATCCGACCTGGACAAGACTGACGATTGGATTCTGTCTCTTCCGGGCCAAGCTCGGGGAGCATCCGTGTGACTAGGGTTTGGGGGAGTTGGTTCGTTGCCAAAACAAGATGCAGACGTACTGTTGATCAATGGTCTGGTGGTGACCATGGACGCCCTGGGGGAGCTAGTCCCTCAGGGCGCTGTTGCCCTAAAGGGCTGTGATATCGCCGCGGTCGGCCCGACACAAGATATCCTCTCTACGTGGAAGGCGCCCGATGTGGTAGACTGTGAGGGTCAGGCCATACTACCCGGCTTGATCAACGCCCACACACATGTGCCGATGAGCCTGTTGCGCGGCTTGGCCGACGATCTGAGACTCGACGTGTGGCTGTTTGGTTATATGTTGCCTGTGGAGCGCGAGTTTGTCAGCCCCGAGTTTTGCCGTTGGGGAACCTTGCTGTCCTGTGCAGAGATGATCCGCTCGGGGGTTACCTGCTTTGCCGACATGTATTACTACGAACACGAGGTAGCCCGGGCTGCTGCCGATGCTGGGATGCGCGCTGTCTGTGCCGAGACGATCATGAAGTGGCCCACCCCCGATGCAGAGAGCTTTGACGAGTGCCTGGCCCTCTGCCGCCGTTTTATCGAGGAGTGGAAGGATCATCCGCTGGTCACTCCGGCCGTCGGTCCACATGCGCCCGAGACGAGCACCGCACAGATGCTCCGCGAGTCAGTGCAGTTGGCCACCGACTACGATGTACCACTGTTGATCCACATCGCCGAGACGGCAGTCGGGGTTGAGGAGACGGTGAGTCTGTTCGGCATGTCGCCGGTGGAGGTCATTGAGCAGCACGGCCTCCTAGACGCACGGGTACTGGCTGCCCACTGTGTGCACATCACCGACCAGGATCGGCTCATCCTGGCGCAGCGGGGTGTGGGTGTCGCTCACAACCCCACCAGCAATCTCAAGTTGGCCAGCGGCATGGCCGATGTGGTGGCCATGACAGAGGTTGGCATCCCGGTCGGCATCGGTACCGATGGCCAGGCCAGCAACAACGATCAGGACATGTTCCAGGAGATGCACTTGGCTGCTCTGCTACCCAAGGGACTCAGACTGGATCCCACGGCCATGCCAGCGCGCAAGGCATTTGCTATGGCCACCATCGATGGAGCGCGTGCCTTGGGTCTCGATCATCTGATCGGCTCGCTGGAGGTAGGAAAACGAGCCGATATCGCCGTGCTTGACCTCAGCTGTGTCCACAATGTCCCGCGCTTTGAGCTGTCGCCGGACAACACCTTTTCGCAGTTGGTCTATGCTGCCAAGGCTCACGATGTGAAGCACGTGATGATCGATGGTCGCTGGGTGATGCGAGACCGAACCCTGCTCACCCTGGATGAGGATCGTGTGCAGAGTGAGGCGCAGCGCATCGCCGCCCAGGTAGGTGCGTTCCTGGCCCGGCGCGAGCAAAGCTTGCTGGACAAGCTGGTGGCCCTGGGCAACTTGCAGTGGGGTGAGACCTACGAGGTGCAGGTCAAGGTCTGGGTCCCCGATGCGGAAGCCCTGGTCACCCGGTTTCTAGCTTGCCCGGAGGTGATGGTCATCAAGCCCAGCGAGCGCAAACAGTACGATACCTACTTCTTTTTCGACGATCCCGAGGACGGTATCATCCGCTACCGCGAGGACTATTTGCTAGATCGCGGGCTGGAGGTCAAGCCGATCTACAATCTGACACTGCGTGGTCCGACCAAGGAGCGCGAATACGAAGATTCGGTGCTTCTGTCTCGCTCACGCTTCACGGCCGATGCCGACCGTAGCCTGCGCTTCTACCGCGAGTACTTTCAGCCGAAAGAAGAAAGGAAGGTGGACAAGATCAGGCGTCGGTGGCGCATCAAGTACAATGGGGTGGATTTTGCCGTGAACTTTGATCGCCTGACCCAACCGCCGTCGGATGAGGTCTATCTGGAGCTCAAAGCCCGCACCTGGAGCAAGCACGATGCCCTGCAAAAGGCCGAGATGATCTCGGAACTGTTGGACGTGCTGGGGGTTGACAAGGCGGGCTTGGTGCAGGACGAGTACGTATCCTTCTAGCCGCCCGCGAACTGGGGGCTGACCCTCAGCCGCGGACCCGGTATCCTTTTCTGGGAGAACCGGCATCCATGAATGTCTTGATCCGGCCTCTGGAAAGCATTGCCGAGTTCCATGCCTGCGAAGCCCTGCAACGCCGGGTGTGGGTCCTGCCAGATGATCTGGAGGTGGTGCCGCTACATCTCCTCCTGACGGCGCAGAGGAATGGTGGGCTTGTGCTGGGTGCTTTCGACGGCGGTGAGTTGGTGGGCTTTCTCTTTGGCTTTCCCGCCTACGACCAGGATGGCAGGCCAAAACACTGTTCCCACATGATGGGTGTGGATCCGGACTGTCAGGGTGCAGGCATTGGCTACCAGCTCAAGCTGGCGCAGCGTGAGTTCGCCCTGGCTCAGGGGCTCGATCTGGTGACCTGGACCTATGATCCTCTGGAGAGCCGAAACGCCTATCTGAACATCCATAAATTGGGTGGCGTGTGCCGGACCTACATCAGGGACTACTACGGCCCTTTGGACGATGGGCTCAACTCTGGCCTGCCTACCGACCGCTTCCAGGTGGACTGGTGGATCACCGGGGACCGGGTGGAAAGGCGTCTGGCAGGCCAGGTGGGCGAGCGGGTCGGCAGCTCAGCTCTTATTGTGAATGCCACTGGCCAAACTTCAGACGGGCTACTGACGCCAGGCTTGCTCGCGCTGGATGCCGATCAGCCCAGCCTCCAGGTCGAGACGCCAACGGACTACCAGGCCATCAAGGCTGCCGATCCAGCATTGGCCCTGGAATGGAGACTGGCCATGCGCCAGGTCTTTGAGGCCTGTTTTGCGACCGGCTATACGGTGGTGGATTTCCTCAGCTGTCGGACCGGCAGTGGCCGCCGCAGCTTTTACATCCTTCGGGCTGATTGAGGAGGAAACGTGCGTATTGAGCAGATCGAGATCCGCCACATTGAGTTGCCTCTCGTCCATCCCTTTGAGACGAGCTTTGGTCGCGAGGAAGTGCGTCACACGCTCCTCGTGGCTGTGCGCAGCGAGGGACTGACCGGCTGGGGCGAAGCGGCCACCTCAGAGGGGCCCTGGTACGAGTATGAGACGACGGAGACCTGCTGGCACGTCCTCAACCAGTTTCTGGGGCCACAGGTTGTGGGCCAGCAAGTTGCCACGCCAGAGGATGCAGCTTGCTTGATGGACCCGGTGCGGGGTCACAACATCGCCAAGATGGGCCTGGAAGCAGCGATCTGGGACCTGCTGGCCCAGGCACAGGGCAGGTCGGTGTCGCAGATGTTGGGTGGTACGCGAGAACGGGTGGCTGTGGGGGTCAGCATCGGGGTGCAGTCCACGATACCCCTCCTGCTGGATCGAATCGAAGCCTTTTGGGCTCAGGGTTACAGCCGCGTCAAGATCAAGATCAAACCCGGCTGGGATGTGGATGCCGTGCGCCTGGTGCGGGAGCGCTTTCCCGGTGTGCCCCTCATGGTCGATGCTAATTCGGCCTATTCCCTGGCTGATGCAGAGATGCTGAGCGCTTTGGACGAATTTGACCTGATGATGATCGAGCAGCCCCTGGCCCATGACGACCTGGTGGACCACGCCGAGCTACAGCGGCGCTTGCGTACCCCAATCTGTCTCGATGAGAGCGTGCCCTCGCTGGCTGCAGCACGGGCGGCGCTGTCTTTGGGCAGTGGGCGGATCGTGAATATCAAACCGGCACGTGTGGGGGGATTGACGGTAGCCAAAGCGATCCATGACCTCTGCCGGGAGCGGGACCTGCCCGTCTGGTGCGGTGGCATGCTGGAGACAGGTGTCGGCCGGGCACACAATGTGGCCCTGGCCAGCCTGCTAGGCTTCACCATGCCCGGCGACATCTCGGCCAGCGCCCGCTACTTCCACCAGGACATTGTCGAGCCAGCCTTTGAGGTGAACCCCGATGGCACGATGACGGTTCCTGGTGGGTCAGGCATCGGTGTCAGGGTCATGATCGACCGGGTCGAGGCTGCTACGAGACGGAAAGCGGTGGTTGAGTAGCGGCTTTCCAGCGAAACTGTAGGACGGACGTCAAAGGACGAACGGCAAAGGCCTGTAGCCTCTAACGTTCGTCCTTTGTCTTTGTTCCGGGACTTGCCTGCCAGCCGGCGTTGGCGGTCAGTCCAGGTGTCCGCCAACGATCGGTCCCAGTTGCTCGATCTTGGCCTTGGGGATCAGGTCTCTTTGGGTGATGATGGCCATAGACAACGTGTCTCCGCAACTGCACGGCCGTTCGTCGCCCAACATCGGCACCAATTTGGCGATGGTCTTCTTGGACAGGGTGGCATTGGCGATCAGGTTAGCGATCAGCATCTCCACGTTGACGGCTTCCTCCTCGTCGTGCCATACGTCATAGTCGGTGACGTGAGCCATCGTCGCGTAGCAGATCTCAGCCTCGCGGGCCAATTGTGCCTCGGGCACGGCGGTCATGCCAATGATATCTATGCCCCACGAGCGGTAGATGTTGCTCTCCCCGCGGGTGCTGAAACGAGGACCTTCGATGACGATGAACGTCCCGCCCATGTGGACCGTGCCGCCCGCCTGGCCCACAGCCTCATACAGGACCTGGCTCAGATGGGGACAAAAGGGTTCGGCGATGCCGATGTGGGCCACCAGCCCGTCGCCAAAGAAGGAATAGTCGCGTTTCTTGGTGTTGTCATAGATCTGGTCAGGGATGACGATGTGGCGCGGCGGGTACTTTTCCTTCATGCTGCCGCAGGCGCTGATAGAGATGATGCGCTCCACCCCGAGGCTCTTGAGCGCCCAGATATTGGCCCGGTAGGGGACTTCGGAGGGCGTCAGGCGGTGTCCGCGCCCGTGGCGGGGCAGGAAAGCGATTCGCTTGCCGGACAGGGTGCCGATGATGATGGCATCAGATGGATCGCCAAACGGGGTGGAGACGGGACGTTCCTCGATGTCGGTCAGGGCCTCAATGTCGTAAACGCCAGACCC
>JASFHU010000055.1:0-12856 GCA_050123055.1 Anaerolineae bacterium | reverse complement strand
TGTTCCCTGGCGAACTGGCGCAGGACCAGGCACTGTTGCGCTGACTTGATGTCCTTGTTGGGGGCAAAGTGATCGGCCACCATCACCACCCGCTCCGGATCAAATACCTTGGCGGAACCGCCCTCCCCTGCCAACTTTTCAAACTCCCGGATAGAGATAGGCGCCGTGATATCGTTGCTCAGTACAATGTCCACCTCTACATCGACGAATTGCCCGGCGCGCACTGCATCCTGCCCGGCGTGTGCGGCCAGGATCTTTTCTGCCATCGTATATCCCATTGGACAAGCCCCTTTTCCTATGATTTGACTCTGCGAATAGGCTCCGCACCTCGCGCCGTCCCCAGCTGCGTACTCTCGTGAACTAGCTATTCGCCATCATCTTTGGATGGTTCCTCTGCCTCGCGACGGGCAGCGATCAGACGATTCAGTGCAAACATGTATGCCTTGGCGCTCGCCACCACGATATCGTTGTCAGAACCGCGCCCGCTGAACACCCGCCGTTCCCAGCCATTCTCCTGCACCGGCTCATCGGCCTGGATGCGGATCGTCACCCGGCCCACAGCATCGATCCCCTCCGTCACAGCTTGAACGGAGAATTCGATCAGTTCGTTGGGTTCGCCGATGACCCGGTTGATGGCCCGGTACACGGCGTCCACCGGCCCCGTTCCGTGGTCGGCATCGCAATAGATCTGGCCATCCGGCCCACGGATGCACACCGTGGCCGTGGGGACGCTGTGGTCCCCGCAGGAGACCTGAACATGCTCCAGTTGGTAGGTCGCTTCAAAGAAGGTCTGCACCTCGTCGGCGATGATGGCCTCCAGATCGCGGGTGTCCACCGTCTTTTTCTTGTCGGCCACTACCAGAAAGCGCTCATAGACCTTCTCAAACTGCTCCTGGTCCAGTGTGTAGCCCAGGTCCGCAAGGCGATGGCGCAGCCCGGCTCGGCCAGATCGCGCCGAAAGCACGATCTCAGAGTCGGGCACGCCCACGTCACGAGGGTTGATGATCTCGTACGTGGTCCGCTTTTTGAGCACGCCATCTTGGTGGATGCCAGAAGAATGGGCAAAAGCGTTGGCGCCCACGATGGCCTTGTTGGGCTGCACCGGGATGCCCGTCAATTGACTCACCAGCCGGCTGACAGGGTAGATGCGCCGTGCATCGATCCCGGTCTCGAGCCCGAACAGGTCTCTGCGGGTCTCGATGGCCATCACGACCTCCTCCATGGACGTGTTGCCCGCCCGCTCGCCAATGCCATTGACGGTCACCTCGATCTGCCGAGCTCCGTTGCGTACCCCGGCCAGAGTATTGGCCGTCGCCAGGCCCAGGTCATTGTGGCAGTGAACAGATACCGTAGCCTTGTCAATATTGGGCACGTTGTCGAATATGCCTCGGATCAGCCCGCCAAATTCGTCGGGCGAGCTGTAGCCGGTCGTGTCGGGGATGTTGACCACCGTAGCACCCGCGGCGATGACCGCCTCCAGCACCCGGTACAGATACTCCGGCTCGGCGCGTCCGGCATCCTCGGTATAGTACTGTACGTCGTCGACGAACCGCCTGGCGTATTTGACCGCCTCCACCCCGAGCTCCATTGCCCCCTCGGGCGTCGTGCGCAGCTTGTATCGGATGTGTACGTCTGAGACACCCAATCCGGTATGGATACGCGGGCGAGCCGCGCCACGCAGGGCATCGGCTGCCGCGTCGATGTCCTTAAGATTCGCCCTTGTCAGGCCGCAGATGGTGCAGTTTCGAATCTCTTGTGAGATCCGCTGCACCGCTCGAAAGTCTCCCGGTGAGGAGATCGGGAATCCCGCTTCGATAACATCTACCCCCATCTCCTCCAGCACGTGAGCGATCTCGACCTTTTCGTTGACGTTGAGCGCCGCCCCCGGCGATTGCTCCCCATCCCTCAGGGTCGTATCGAATATGATGATGTTGTCCTTGGAACCAACCCCACTCTCATCCATGAGAGACCTCCTAATTGCTGACTGTTAGATCCGAATTCGGGGCGCCAGCTCTCCCAATTGGATCTAGTGATTCTGAGTGACGATGTTCACCTACTTTTTGCCTGCTGACAACCCTTCCCTCATCCAGCCTCAGCACGTGTGTAATGACCTTGGGCAGCGCATCGCGGTGATGGGTCACATAGATGATCGTAGTGTCCAGGTCGCTGCCAATGGCCTCAACCATCCGCAATACCCGATCGCGGTTGCCCGCATCCAGGCCCTGGCATGGCTCGTCCAGAACAAGCAGTCCTGGGTCCTTGACCAGCGCACGTGCTATCAGGATCATGCGCTGCTCCCCCTCCGAGATCCGACCAAACGCCATGTCTGCATGCTGCAAAAATCCCAGTCGCTGCAACCACCCCCTCGCCGTTTCGCGCTGCTGGGGCGAGCATCTGCGATGACGCCCGACGAAGGAGAAAAACCCCGAACAAACCACGTCGTAACAAGTGACGTTCTTTGGATAGTACAAGTGCAGCTCTGGTGCAACCCAGCCAATATTCCTTTTGATGTCCCAGATGCTTTCGCCGGACCCTCTTCGTATCCCAAACAACGTGATCTCGTGTGCGTAGGCGTGCGGGTTGTCGCCCAGTATCAGGCTTAGCAGGGTTGTCTTGCCAGCACCGTTGGGGCCCAGCAACGCCCACTTTTCCCCCTTGCGCACCGCCCAGTTGATGTCGTTGAGGATCGGGACACCAGCGTACGACACGCTGACATGCTCCATATCAACCAGAACCTGATGATCAGTCTCCTGATCCTCCGTGCTTGGTAGCATGGTGACAGCCGGCCCCTCAAGCTCCACTCCCCCCTGGGCAGGAGAGCGCTTCAGGATCATCTCCTTAGGTCCCTGAGCCACAACCCCTCTGTCATCCATCAGTAGGACGTGTGTGATACCCGGCGGGATTTCATCGCGATCATTCATGACCAGAATGACCCGCATTTCATCCTTCATCAGGCTGCTGATCATCTGCTTCAGCTTGGCCCTGAAAGCAACGTCCAGTCCGGTGAAGGGGTTGTCCAGAATGAGAAGTCGTGGGTTCCTGAGCAGCGCCCGGGCCAACAGGACCTTGCGCCGCTCCCCGTTGGAGATCTGGTTGATGTCCCTACTCAGCAGCCGATCCAGACCCAGAACCTGGATGACCTCTTCCTGTCGCGCCATGAACTCGGCCGGATCCGTCTGCTCTTCGACGATCTGGTAGGGATTGATCCTGCTCACCTGTCGCTCCGAGAGATATTCAGAGACGGACTGCATGTCCAGGCTCACTCCCCTGTTCCACCGTGCCTGGTGATACAGGCTGTCTTGTCCCCAGATGGTCTTTTGTAGATCAAAGGCCACGTAAGCGATCTGGTCCTGGGGCAAACTACCATGGCGCAGGTGACCCCGAGATGCACCATTATGCAGGAAGTGGTAGGCAATCTTGCCCGACGCCACAGGCGCCTGACCACATATCGCTTTCATCAAACTTGACTTCCCGGAACCATTTGGCCCGATCACAGCCCACTGCTGATCGCTCAGGATCTCCCAGCAGAGTTGTCCAAACGACTCTCTGCCGTGTACCCGGAGGGACACATCTTCCATAGAGATGAATGGTTTTGCACCACAACAAGACACTGCCTGTTCGCTCATAGCCCAGAGACCGCACCTACTCCCTGCTCAGTCCTACCCCCCAAAAGTCCCACGCCTGTAGAGATGCCCCGGCGGGGCGTCTCTACCTGGTTCCGTCCCTGGTGGGTGTGCCAAAGGACACGTTCACTAGCCTGCCCAATGCTCCGGCCGAAGAGAACGCACCGCTGCACCCGCCTGCCACATCTCCGACTCGCGCATCTCGCGCAGCTCCTCATCCAGTTTTTCCTTATAGTCCGGCGCAGCATTGGCTTTGAGGACAATGCGCGTCTCTTCACCAGAGACCACGCTCTCGTACAGATCCGTAAACACAGGCATGACCGCGTCGCGAAATTGGTGCCGCCAGTCCAGTGCGCCGCGGCGGGCCGTCGCGCTACAGTTCTCGTACATCCAATCCATACCGTTTTGGTCCACCAGCCGGATGAGGCTCTGTGTCAACTCCTCGACCGTCTCATTGAACGCTTCGCTGGGGGTGTGACCGTGTTCGCGCAGCGTGAGATACTGCGCCTCCATGATTCCCGCCAGTGCGCCCATCAGAACGCCTCTTTCCCCCGTCAGGTCACTGTACACTTCATTCTGGAACGTAGTCGGGAACAGATAACCCGAGCCGATGGCAATGCCCACGGCCAGTGTCCGCTCTAGGGCCCGGCCTGTGCGATCCTGCAACACGGCAAAACTGCTGTTGATTCCGCTGCCGGCCAGATAATTGGCCCTCACGCTGGCCCCGGATCCCTTGGGCGCCACCATGATCACATCCACAAAGTCGGGGGGAACGATGCCCGTCTGGTCGTTATACACTACCCCGAACCCGTGTGAGAAGAACAGAGCGTCGCCCTCCTTGAGACAGTCCTCTATCCGAGGCCAGAGGAGCATCTGGGCCGCATCGGACACCAGGTACTGGATAATCGTCCCCCTCTGGATGGCCTCTTCCCAAGGAAAGAGTGTCTCGCCAGGCACCCAGCCGTCTTCTACGGCCTTGTCCCACGAGCGCTTGCGCTCTGGGTCTCCGCCCACAATGACCTTGATGCCGTTGTCCCTCATGTTGAGAGCCTGGGCAGGACCCTGAACGCCATAGCCCAGAACCGCCACAACCTCATCCTTCAGAACGCTCTGCGCCTTCTCCAGCGAGAACTCTTCCCGGGTGACGACATCTTCCACCACACCACCGAAATCGATTTTTGCCATTTTCTCCTCTCAGCTATCGATGTTGTTCACCGTTGCGTATCTTTTCAAGTAACCAGGGGGAAGATGGGGTGTGTGCGGGCGACAATGCCGCCCGTACACACCACGCCCCCACTCATTGAGAAGACTCATTACTGCCATTGCCACTGCGCACCATCGCGACACGGCCGGTACGAGCCAGTTCCTCGATGCCATAGGCACGCAGCAACCTGATCAAGGATTCGACCCGATCCTCGGCGCCCGTGATCTCGACCGTCATCGAATCCGGACCCACGTCCACGATCCTGCCGCGGAAGACATTGGCCAGTTCGATGATTTCCGCCCGGGTGCCCGGTCCGGCCTTGACTTTGATCAGAGCTAACTCGCGGATCACCGTCGGCGTGCCAGTGACATTCACCACCTCCGTGACGTTGATCAGTTTGGCCAACTGCTTGACCACCTGCTGGACGACGCGATTGTCTCCGTCGACCACGATGGTCATGCGCGAGATATTGGGCGTCTCGCTGTGTCCGACAGCCAAGCTCTGGATATTGTAGTTGCGGCGACGGAACAAGCTCGAGACCCGGTTCAGCACACCGGGCTTGTCCTCCATCAGGGCCACCAGCGTATGCTTCTCCATCCTTCCCTCCTCCCCTAACTCTCTGTGTTGGCCGGCCGGCGGATCATATCGTCGACTGCCGCACCGGGCGCGATCATTGGATAGACATTCTCCTCCTGCTCGACGACAAAGTCGATCAACACCGGGCCATCAATGGCCAATGCCTGCTCGATGGCAGGGACCACCTCGCCCTTCTCCCGCACTGTCAGGCCCGTGATCCCGTACGCCTCGGCGACCTTGGCAAAGTCGGGCCCCAGGAGCGGCGTTCCGGAATAGCGGCCCTCAAAGAACAACTGCTGCCACTGGCGCACCATGCCCAGGTAGCCGTTGTTCAGGATCGCGATCTTGATGGGTAGTTTCTCCTGGGCCACGGTGGCCAACTCCTGAATATTCATCTGGAAACCGCCATCCCCGACGTTCACCCACACCTGCTCGTCCCGCTTGCCCATCTGCGCGCCGATGGCTGCCGGCAGGGCATAGCCCATCGTCCCCAACCCCCCGGAGGACAGCAGGCCACGTCGCCGATGGTGGATAAAGTATTGCGCCTCCCACATCTGGTTCTGTCCCACGTCGGAGACCATCACAATGTCGCCCCGGGTAGCTTCCCAGATCTGGCGCACGACATACTGGGGCACCATCTCGTCAGTCTCCTGGCCTACGATGTCCCGCTTGGCCGAATCGTCGCGCCACTCCTGAATACGCTGCATCCAGGGCGCGCGGTCTCGCCGCTCAACCAAGCTCACGAGCACCGGCAGCGAGTCGGCGAGATCTCCCACGACCGCCAGATCGGTCGCCACCGTCTTGTCTATCTCGGCAGGGTCAATGTCGAGGTGGATGATGCGCGCCTGGCGGCCAAACTCGTCGAGCTTCCCGGTCAACCGGTCGTCGAAACGACTGCCCAACGAGATGATCAGATCCGCCTCGGACAGGGCCAGATTGGCATAGGCCTCGCCGTGCATCCCGGCCATGCCCAGGCAGAAAGGATGGGTCTCCGGCATCGTCCCAATGCCCAACAGGGTGGTCACCACTGGAAGATTACCCTTTTTGACCAGCTCCAGCAGCTCATCCTGCGCACCCGCCAGGGTCACCCCATGTCCGGCAATGATCAATGGTCGTGCCGCCTCGCCTATCATCCGAGCTGCCTGCTCAAGCTCTTCCGACAGGTCATCCCTGGGGATATGGTATCCCGGCAGCTCTACCGTCTCCGGATACTCGTAATCGATCTCGGCCGCTTGAGCATCTTTGGCAATGTCGACCAGTACTGGCCCGGGTCGGCCTGTACGGGCAATGTGGAACGCCTCTCTTAGTACCGCAGGTAGTTCCCGGGGGTCGGTGACCAGATAGTTGTGCTTGGTGATCGGCTGCGTGATCCCGACAATGTCCACCTCCTGAAAGGCATCGGTGCCGATGACCGGGGTCACCACCTGGCCGGTGATGGCCACCACCGGCGCCGAATCCATGTGGGCGGTGGCCAAGCCGGTGACCAGGTTAGTCGCACCAGGACCCGAGGTAGCAAGGCACACGCCAACCTTTCCCGTGGCACGGGCATAGCCGTCGGCAGCATGGGCCGCAGCTTGCTCGTGACGCATCAGCACGTGGTGAATGGGATACTCGGGTAAGGCATGGTAGAGGTGAATGACCGCTCCCCCCGATATCCCAAAGATGGTGTCCACTCCTTCATGAACAACGCTCTCCCAAACAGCCTGTGCTCCTGTCAGCTTTTTCATTTCTTCTTCCCTCCTATCCCAAATCGCAACTATTCCTGGAACACCGCCCCGGTGCAAGCTGACGTGACGGCCTGCGCGTACCGCCGCAGGTAGCCAGATCGGATGGTCGGTTCCCACGACGTCAGTGCTGCCAAGCGGCGCTTCACCTCGTCCTCTGGCACCCCCAGATCGAGCCTGCGGTTGGGGATGTCGATATGGATCGGATCACCATTCTGCACCACAGCCAGCGGGCCGCGCTCGGCCGCCTCGGGTGAGATGTGGCCGATAGCCGCCCCCCGCGTCGCGCCAGAGAAGCGCCCATCAGTGAGCAGGGCCACCCTATCGTCCACCTTCATGCCCGAAAGCAGCGAAGTAGGTGTTAACATCTCGCGCATCCCTGGGCCACCCTTGGGGCCCTCGTAGCGGATGATCAGCACCTCGCCTTCCTCAAACTCCCCGGCCACGATTGCCTCCGTGGCCGCCTCTTCCGATTCAAAGACGCGCGCCGGGCCTTTGTGCTTCTGCATCGACGGCGCCACGACCGCCTGCTTGACCACCGCACCATCGGGAGCCAGGCTGCCAAAGAGGATGGCCAGACCACCGCTGGCTGAATAGGGTTCCTCGACCGTTCGGATGACCGAATCGTCACGTACAGCGGCTGTGCGCACATTTTCTGCCACCGTCTTGCCGGTCACGGTCTGCGCGTCTCCTTCCAGCAGTCCGGCCTCCAGCAAGCGGCGCATCACGGCCGGGATTCCGCCTGCCCGGTTGAGGTCCTCGATGTGATGTCCACCCACTGCAGGACTCATGCGGCACAGGTGCGGCGTCCGAGCGCTGTACTCGTTCAATTCTTGCAGCGGAATCTCCACCCCAGCCTCGTGGGCTATGGCCATGAGGTGCAGCACCGAATTGGTCGAGCCGCCCAGCGCCATGTCCACAGCAAAGGTATTGCGAAACGCGGCCGCCGTCATGATATCCAGCGGACGCAGATCTCGGCTGAACAGTTCCATCACCTGCATCCCGGCCCGTTTGGCCAGCGCGACCCGGGCAGCATAAGGGGCTGGGATCGTCCCGTTTCCGGGCAAGCCCAGCCCCAGTACCTCGGTCAAGCAGTTCATGGTGTTGGCGGTGAACATGCCCGAACAGGAACCACAGCCGGGACAGGCCACCTGCTCCAAGCGACCCAGTTCATCCTCACTCATCTCACCCCGGGCCACGGCTCCCACGGCCATAAACACATCTGCCAGGTCCACCGGCTGACCATCCAACCGTCCGGACAGCATCGGCCCACCGCTAACCACGACGGCTGGCAGGTTCAGGCGAGCAGCCGCCATCAACATGCCGGGGATGATCTTGTCGCAGTTGGGGATCAGGACCAGGGCATCGAAGGCATGGGCCTCTACTACCACCTCGACCGAGTCGGCGATCAGCTCGCGACTGGGCAGCGAGAACTTCATGCCGGCATGGTTCATGGCCAGCCCATCGCACACGCCGATGGTGTTGACCTCAAAGGGCGTGCCCCCAGCCGAGCGGACGCCGGCCTTGACTGCGTCGCCGATCTGCCGAAGGTTCGAGTGACCGGGGATCGCCTCGTTGTACGAGTTGATCACGCCGATGAACGGCTGCTCCATCTCCCGGTCGGTACAGCCAAGCGCCCGCAACAGCGAGCGATGCGGGGCTCTTTCGGGTCCCCGCTTGACGGCATCACTTCTCATCGCTTACTCTCCTCCCATAGTATCTGGATCTGGGGCCACGCCCACGCAAAAGCCTCCCGGCTGGGAGGCTCCTTTGCCCGAGCAGATGTATGCAACTAGCTGCGTCACCTCCCAACCCCTATCGGCTCCTGGATAACCAGGAGCCCCAACAGGGCCAGGCAAATAGAAATGTCGACAGCGGTGACAGTCACAGGTTGCATGTCTGGTTCTGCTCCCTCAGTTTCTAAACGTCTAACTATAGCTCAGCACAACACCCCCGGCAGGGACAGGTGCCACGTGGCGACAAACAAAAAACCTCCCGGTTGGGAGGCTCTTGCTTGCGCAACGGGTCTGCTTTTCTAAGCCGGGACCCTCCCAACCGCCAGTCGCTCCCCAAGACCGAGGAGCTCAACCAATAGAATAATGACCAGAGCGATCAGGACGGTATCCAAGGCTAGCAGGTTCATCATCTTCTCATCTGGCTCTTCCGAGCCATGCCCCCTTCCAAGAGTTGCGCATTTATACCACACTTCGGAATATTTGTCAAATCGCCTTCGCCGCTCACAATACCTACTACTCAATCCCCCTCCTGGCCCCTGCGCCGCCTTCAGGACGCCTTCAGACACGACTTGACAAGATTTTGCTTTTGTGGTACTCTATCGCCCGTTAACGACGAGGATAGAGACCAGATGGAGCATAACGAGCAGGTTACAATCAATCGCATAGACCGACGACCGCCTGAGGAGCCAGTCCACCCGATTGGGTAGGCCATCTCGGGCTAATTTGCTAACGAGAATCAGAGCCAGCCTCCCAATAGGGGGCTGGCTCCTTTTTTGCGCGATGGGAATCCCCATCGCGCTTGTCTTTGGCAAACAAACAGAGAAAGACTAACACATAAAGGAGAAAGACTCAGATGAAGCAAAAGATCAAGAAAGCAGTTCTGGCCTACTCGGGGGGTCTCGATACCTCGGTCATCGTCCCCTGGCTCAAGGAGAACTATGGTTGTGAGGTTGTCACCTTCACCGCAAACATAGGGCAGGGAGACGAGGAGCTGGTCGGATTGGAGGAAAAGGCCATCGCCAGCGGAGCCAGCAGGGCCTACATCGTGGACCTGCGCGACGAGTTCCTTACGGAATACGCCTTTCCCACCATGCAAGCCGGCGCCATCTATGAGGGACAGTACCTGCTGGGCACCTCGTTCGCTCGCCCGGTGACGGCCAAGTACATGGTCAAAGTAGCCGAGCAGGAGGGAGCCGACGCAGTGGCCCACGGGTGCACCGGCAAGGGCAATGACCAGGTACGTTTCGAGCTGACCGTCAAAGCGCTGAACCCCATGCTGAAGGTCATCGCCCCCTGGCGCGAGTGGGACATCCGCTCGCGCGACGATGCCCTGGCTTATGCCGAGGCCCACGACGTCCCACTATCCACCAGCAAATCCTTATACAGCCGCGACCGCAACATCTGGCACATGAGCCACGAGGGCAACATCCTCGAGGATCCCTGGGCAGAGCCCCAGGAGGACATGTTCTACGTCACAGTCGCGCCTGAACTCGCCCCCGACAAGCCACACTACCTGACCCTGAGTTTCGAAAAGGGCATGCCGGTCGCCATCGATGGGAAGGTGATGGACCCTGTCGCCCTCCTCACCAAACTCAACGAACTGGGCGGCGCCCATGGGGTTGGCCGGGTCGACATGGTGGAAAACCGCCTGGTGGGCATGAAGTCGCGGGGGGTGTACGAGACGCCCGGCGGCACCATTCTCTACGCCGCCCATCAGGGCCTGGAAAGCATCACCCTGGACCGCGAGACCCTGCACTACAAGCAGGTTGTGGCCCAGCGCTATGCCGAGTTGGTCTACTATGGCCAGTGGTTTACCACCCTCCGCGAAGCGCTCCATGCCTTCGTGGCCACAACCCAGGAGACCGTCACCGGGACGGTACGGATCAAACTGTACAAGGGCAACTGTACCGTAGTCGGTCGCAAATCACCTTCCAGTCTCTACCGCGAAGAGCTGGCCACCTTTGGCCAGGACGATGTCTACGATCAGGGCGATGCCGAAGGCTTTATCAACCTCTTCGGGCTGCCCATGAAGGTCCGGGCACTCGTGGACAAGCAGAACGGGATGCTGCCAAAATTGGAAGCGCCCGACTACAGCGACTTTAAAAGAGACTGAAAGCTACCAGGAGTCAGATTATGTCCATGTGGGGAGGCCGGTTTGGATCGGCCACTGACCAGTTGATGCAGCGATTCAACGAATCGATCGGCTTTGACAAACGGATGTATGCGGCAGATATCCAGGCCAGCATCGCCTACGCCGGTGCACTCGTAAAGGCAAAGCTGATCACAGTCGAGGAGCAGGCCCAGATCGTCGACGGGCTGAGGCAGGTGCGCGCCGAATTCGACGCCGGCACCTTTGAGATCATGCCCGCCGACGAGGACATCCACACCGCGGTCGAGCGGAGACTGGGCGAGTTGATCGGCCCTGCCGCGGGCAAGCTGCACACCGGCCGCTCGCGTAACGATCAGGTAGCCACCGACCTGCGCCTGTACCTGCTGGGGGAGATGCGTTCCCTGGACGATGCGCTGTCGCAACTGCAACTAGCCATCGTCGACTCAGCCGAGGCTCACCTGGGCGCCATCATGCCCGGCTATACCCACCTGCAGCAGGCGCAGCCGCTGCTCTTCAGCCATTGGCTCATGTCCTTCTTTTGGAAATTCCAGCGGGACCGGCAGAGGCTGGACGATGCGGTACAGCGTACCTCCATCTGCCCACTGGGTTCGGGGGCGCTGGCCGGACACCCCCTGGGAGTCGATCGCCAGGCCCTGGCCGCAGAGCTCGGGTTCTCCGGCGTAGCAGAGAACAGCGTGGACGCCGTCAGCGACCGGGACTATGTCGTGGAGTTCCTGAGTTGGGCTGCCCTGGTGCAGGTCCACCTTAGCGGGCTGGCGGAGGATCTCATCATCTGGTCCAGCCGCGAGTTTGGCTTTGTCCAGGTGGACGAGGCTTATGCCACCGGCTCCAGCCTGATGCCGCAGAAAAGGAATCCCGACTCCCTGGAATTGATGCGTGGCAAGACCGGCCGGATCGTGGGCCACCTGGCCGGTCTGCTCACTACGTTGAAAGGGCTGCCCTCCGCCTACAACAAAGACCTCCAAGAGGACAAAGAAGCGCTGTTCGACGCCATAGACACCCTGGCCATGGAGATTCCCATCGCCAGCGGTGTGATCCGTACCCTCAAGGTAAACACCGGTCGCATGGCGGCTGCCCTGGACGCTGCCACGCTGGCCACCGATCTGGCCGACTATTTGGTGCGCAAAGGGGTACCCTTTCGCCAGAGCCACCACCTGGTCGGCGAGGCGGTAAGGAAGGCCGACGCATTGGGCGTCTCACTACAGGAACTCGACCTCTCCGAATATCAGAATGTCCATCCAGACTTTGCCGCGGACGTCTATGCCTGTTTCGACCCCCAGGCCTCCGTAGAGGCCCGGGATGCAGTAGGTGGCACAAGCCCCGCGGCCGTTCGTACCCAGATCGAGCAGGCTCGAGCACTGCTTGCTTAGATCAAAACAACTTGGAAAAGTGGAGGAAAAGAACATGGAATGTCTACAGTGTGCAGGAGAGTTGGATCTGGCTCCCGACGTGGAGCTGGGCGAGATCATTGTCTGCCCCGACTGTGGGGTTGAATGGGAAGTCATGAACACGGAACCCATCACACTTGAACTGGCGCCAGAAGTCGAGGAAGACTGGGGCGAATAGCACATCATCTGGACCTGGTGCAGGCCATGGGCGAGGGCTCGCGGCTCGCACCACGGACCGGGATCGTGTGAGGAGAAGAGCTATATGAAAATCGGCATGATCTGCTCGCGGGTGCGGGTCGAGGAAAAGCTCATCTTTGCTGCCTTACGGGACCGGGGTGTGGACTATGAGCGGCTTGATCCCCGGCGCCTGTTCCTCGATCTGGACGCTCGCCAACTGGCGGACTATGATGCCGTCCTCGTCCGCTGCGTCAGTCACTCGCGAGCTTACTACCTCACCCGCCGCCTGCAGGATCT
>JASFHU010000054.1:0-12868 GCA_050123055.1 Anaerolineae bacterium | reverse complement strand
CCGCGTGCGATCAGGTTACGGGCGATGAGATAAGAAACCACGCAAGAGACGATAAGGGCGGCAAGGACAACCCAGGGCGCCAACGTGGGATTCTGCTGGATCCAAATCTGGACGGCTTCAATGGTCATGACCTACTCCTGCAATTGAATAACAGTCCACAGCCGCCAAGGCTGTCATGTCATGGGTGTTCTCTTGCCACCACGATAATCCCAAGTAGCACAGATGATCAGGCGGCCATCTGCCAGTTGTTAGCCTACAAGTCATGAATGGCTCTTTCTTTCGAGCCATCTATGCTGACAATCCCAGTCCCTGTCGAGTCATGGGATCTTTGCTGTGGCGATTCTCAGCCGCCGCGAGGCTTTCTGACCGGCTTGGGTCAGGCTACCGGCTACTCCGGCTCGTCGGCCGGGTACCAACCCGCCGGTCGGTACTCTACGGTGAGCACCTCTTTGAAATCGTGAAGGTACTCCAGCATGTCGTCAATGCCCTTGGGTCGCTTCATCCCCTCGCGCCAAGCTTTGCGCTCCACGGTGCCGATCACCAGGTAGTCGTTGCCGACGACCTCCGGGTCGTGCTCGGCCAAGAGATTGGCCAGCAACGCCTCGATCTGGTCCTGGTGAGCGATCAGCAGGTCGCAGTCCGGGCAGTAGCGGCAGGTGTAGCCCAGCACAATCGGGTTGTAGGGATCGACGTGGATGAACAGCGGTACCTTGCGCTGGCGCATCTTTTGCTCACACGCTGGGCAGCGGGTGAAACGCGCGTCGGTGTAGGGGTTGAGGATGAAGCGGTACAGCGGTGGCAACTTGCCCAGGCGCGTCGATTCACGGCGGAGGGCAGCCAGGGCCTGGTTGACCTCCTCCAGGTCTAAGGCCTCCGGATCGAACGCACCGCCGACCCACTCCAGGTACTCATCGTGCTCCTCGTGGTCGGGATCCTGGATGGCTTCCAGAAAATGGTAATAGCCCCACATGCCGCCTACATCCTCGGGTGGACGGGCACGCCGTCCCTTGATGCACACCGGATGAACCTGGCTTGACTCTGGGGGCAAGATCTTTTCCACCAAGACCTGGTGCAGCCAACTGTCGCCAAAGTCATATTCGTAGCGAAACTTGGAGCCTTCTCGTGGGGCGACTTGGCGCAGCGTCACGTCCTGCTCGTCGTTCATCTCCAGATAGTCCTCATAATCGGGGTCGGGTACGCCAAAGTAGGTTTCACCGACGATGAACTGGTGGAGGTGATAGTCCCACCAGCCAAAGACCGTCTGGATGATGTCGTGCAGCTCGTCCAGGGTAACGTCGCTGCGGACCAGGAGCCGCCGCCAGATGGGCGGCTTGCTGCCTTCCAGGGTAACCTTGATCTGAAAGACAGGTGTGTCTGATGTGTTCTTGGTTGCGCTCATTGTGACGCCTCCTCCTATGTGACTAAGTGTATCATGCTGCACACAAAGGGTCAAGTCCCAATTCGCGAGATTGAGTGAGAGCCATTGCTTCCAGGACATTGCATCAAACGGTGGTTACAACCGAGGGGAAAGACCGCCTGGACATGACCGAATATCGCCAAGCTTACGATTCTGATCCATTGGGAAGAAGCACGATGCAGGCGGCAACTGCGCACAAGTGAGAGCGGGACGCAATATCAGTCCGTCCCGCTTCCTGAATGTGCGGGCATCTCTCTTGAGTACCCCCGGGGGAACCCGATCAACAGGGCCGTCAAGTGCCTTGCCGCTCAAACCATAACACTGGGCCAATTCGGGCAACAAATAGGCAACGGGTCGAGCAATCAGCAGGCCGCTCCACAAGATGGTGAGAGCTCGTCTGCACACAGCCTTCTGGCACCGTCTCAAAGTCCAGGGATCTCCACAAACTCGCGAGGCGTGACCATGTCGCAGCGAGATCATAGCTGCACGCGGCTATGGCACCAAAGCCTATCCAATCCTCGCCGGGCTTGTGCTCGGTTCGGTATTGTGCTAGAATGCACGAAATGCAATCCATGACAGTGAGGATTGGGGCTCGTGCTGGTCCCCGTTCATTCCATGTGGAGGCACCATTGATCAGCAGAGGTCATGACAGGTGACTGGGGTTTTGTGGGCCATCGTCGCAGGACTCGGATTCGGCGTCTTCCAATCCTTCAACCGTAGAGCTGGGCGCAGCATCGATAGCTACCTGTCCACATTCATGCTGCTTGTCGTGAGCTCTGTCGTACTCGCGGTCGTGTCGCTTCTAACAGAAGACCTGAGCCCCTTGAGGGAAGCGCCCTTGATGGCGTATGTCAATTTCGGTTTAGCTGGCTTTGTCCATTTCTTCCTGGGCTGGACCTTTCTCACACTGAGCCAAAAGCTGGTCGGCGCTGCGCGCACCGGCGCGCTGATCGGCACCACACCGCTTTTCGCGTTCGCCGTGGGTCTGGTGTTCTTTGGGGAAGTCCTGACTCTGCCGGTCCTCATCGGAGTTCTCCTGGTGATGTCTGGCGTGTATTTGGTGTCCAATGGCTGAGTCGAGAGAGCAGGTGCCGCCAGCGTCCCAAGACTCTGATACCCTCAGCATCACCTGGCGAAACTCGCTATTTGGCCTCGGTACTGCCATTTGTTTCGCCATAAGCGCGATCTTTATCCGCAATGGCCTGGAGGGGCTGCCGTCGCCGCTGTTGGGCGTTTCCGTTGGCATGATCATCACGGCCGTTGTCTACGGGGTCGTTCTCATCTTCCGGCGCAAGCAGATCCAGCAAGGACCCATTCCCCAGGACGCATGGCTGTTCCAGGTGGCGGCAGGCGCCATCGTAGGCCTGGCAACCTGGACCCGGTGGATAGCACTGGCTATGGCTCCAGTAGCAGTCGTGATGACCCTGGGGCGGACAAACGTGCCCGTAGTCATATTCCTGGCGCCACTACTCGTTGGACGCAAGGCAGAACGGGTCACAGGCCGGGTGTGGCTGGGTGCCGCCCTGATCGTCGCCGGTGCCGTGATCCTGAATCTCTATTCCTGAGGACGTGGTATGACTTGACGAGGATTTCTATCCAGGCTATGCGTATCGGCATTCCCCTAGTGTCAAAGCTTGACTCAGAACGCGATGGAGGGATACGCAGGTTGCATATCCCTCCACATGCGGTCCTTTCTGTTGGTACCCCCGGGGCGACTCGAACGCCCGCGCACGGCTCCGGAGGCCGCCGCTCTATCCGCTGAGCTACGGGGGCATGTCCTTCCCTATTCTAGCACAACCCAGGCGCCTTGGCAAGAAAGACGACCGGCGGCGAGCCTGTAGTTAGCGGGTGTATTCAACTTTGCGGCCTCCGCCCATAGATCGCCGTCAGCTCCAGGAGCCCCTTCGCGATGTCGTCGCTGAGTGCACCATCCAGCAGCCGCCAGCACCAGTTGGGCGGGCCGATGGTACTGGGCGTGTTCATCCGCGCCTCGTGCCCCAGGTTCAGCAGATCCTGCGTGGTGGTCATGGCCGTGTTGGCCGTCGAGGCCCAGGCCAGCCGGATCAGGTCCCAGCCAATGTCCGAGCCATCGCTGCCCAGGTACTTGCGCGCATAGTCCCGTTCCGCTTCGGTGGAGGATTCCTCGTACCAACCCAACACAGTGTCGTTGTCGTGGGTGCCGGTGTAGACCACCCAATTGGGTGTGGCATAGTTGTGCGGCAGGAATGGATCGACCGGTCCGGCGCCAAAGGAGAACTGGAGCACCTTCATGCCCGGATAGCCAAACTGCTCCTGCAACGCATCCACCCCTGCCCGCGACTCGTCGTCAAAGTCGCCCAGGTCCTCGGCGATGATGGCCACCTCGCCCAGTGCAGCCGTGACAACCTCGAACAGTTCGGCCCCCGGACCCTGCAACCAGCGGCCCTTGATGGCCGTCTCTTCCTCCGCCGGTACCTCCCAGTAGTTGTAGAACCCCCGGAAGTGATCGATGCGCACCACATCGGCCTGGGTGAAGGCCATGCGAAAGCGGTCGATCCACCACTGGTAGCCATTTTCGGCCATCACCTCCCAACGGTAGAGGGGATGGCCCCACAACTGCCCTGTCTCGCTGAAATAGTCGGGCGGCACGCCAGAGACCACCGTTGGCTGGAGATCCTGGTCGAAGTGAAAAAGGTGAGGATTGGCCCACACGTCGGTGCTGTCGAGTGCTACAAAGATCGGAATGTCGCCGATGATGCGGATGCCCTGCTCGTTGGCATACTCTTTCACTGCCAGCCACTGCTCAAAGAACTGCCACTGGCGGTACTTTTGGCCTTCGATCTGATCGGCCAGCTCTTCCCGCCAGCGGGCCAGCGACTCGGGATCCCGCCGCGCGGCGCCCTCCTCCCACTCGTGCCATGGGCGCAGGTCGTGGGCTTCCTTGAGCGCCATAAAGAGGGCCAGATCCTCCAGCCAGGAGGCCTGGTTTGCGCAGAAGCTTTCGAACGCTGCCCGCTGATCTTGGGGAGCCTGGGCGCGGAACTTGGCAAAGGCCAGGTTCAGCAGCTCGGTCTTGTGATAGATCACCGGCCCAAAATCTACCCGGTCGTTAGGGAAATGGGGCATGGCCTCCAGGTCAGCAGGTGACAGGTGACCAAGCTCAACCAGCTTCTCAGGGCTGATGAGCATCGGATTGCCGGACAGGGCAGACAGCCCCTGGTAGGGCGAGTCGCCATAGCCAGTGGGGCTCAGGGGTAGTACCTGCCAATAGGTCTGACCGGCCGCGGTCAGGTAGTCCACGAAGCGATAGGCCTCCTGGCCCAAGTCGCCGATGCCGAACCGTCCCGGGAGCGATGTGGGATGCATCAATATTCCGCTGCAGCGCGGGAACCTCATCTCTGGAACCTCCACGTTCATGCTCAGATCTCCGGTGTAACGCCGATTATCAGTAGACCGCAATCCAGCGCTCCAGCCGGATCGCGGATCCGGCGCGAGCAATAACGGGCCTGCTGCGGTCTACCAATTATAGCAGGATTTGCCCCTTGTTGCACCTTTGCCCAGCCCGGACGCGAACCACGGTCTCTAGCTGCTTACCCATGCTCCACGTGTTGCACACCACGCCCGACATACCTGACCGGTCCATCCCGGCAGACCAGCCATCCTTGATGCACACACGAGCCGCAAACCCCTAAACCACAGCGCATGTAGCGCTCGTAGCTCACCTGTGCGGGCAGATGGTGGGTTTCCGCCAGGCTGGCCACCGCTTCCAACATCGGCTCCGGGCCGCAAGCATAGAGTACCCGGTAGTCAGCCTGCTCCAGCAGGCGCTCCGCGGCGTCGGTCGCCAGACCCTGCTGGCCCAGCGAACCGTCTTCGGTGGCAACCACCACCTGGACGCCCAGCGACCTGAACCGGTCAGCAAATACGACGTCCGCCGCCGTCCGTGCCCCAATGACCATGCTCACCTGACAGCCACTTGCCAGCGCCCGCTCAGCCAGGAAATAGATTGGCGCCACGCCATAACCGCCGCCAAGGAGGAGGAGCGCACCTTGAGGCTCGGCCAGGGTAAAACCCTGGCCCAGGGGGCCGCGGATCCAGATAGGATTCCCCACCTCCAGCGCGTGCATGGCTGTGCTGAAAGGGCCGACGCGGGCAACGGTCAGGGTCACCGGCTCGGCGCACACCAGGCTGAACGGTTTTTCGTCCAGGCCGGGCAACCAGGCCATGACGAACTGGCCCGGTTCGGCCTCCAGGTGCAGATCCAGCAGCAGGGTCCGCACTTTTGGGCTTTCGTCGATCACTCTGACGATGCGGGCTGGCTGCGGCAGACTGACCTTCATGCTCTGCCCCGCCAGCTCACGATATGCAGCCACAGCGTGAGGATGCAGGAACCAAGCATAACGCCAGGCATTGTCCAAGAGAAAATCGAGGTAGACGAGCACTGCCTCATCCAGTGATTGGACAGCCAGCAAGGCTGGCACATACTCACCCCCATGGGGTGATTTGGGATCGTAGGCGATCTTGTCGGCCAGAAAGACGATCTTTTCCAGCACGCTGGCCCCAGCCCGGAGTGTGGAGTGATAGCGTACGGCATTCAGCACATCTTTGTCATCCACCCCCAGTTTCTCCTCCAAGACGGCAGCCGCAATCGGCCCGTGGAGCAACTGAGGGATCATCCGATCTGCCTCGCCGATGGTGATAGCCAGGCGCTGTGCAACAGCAGGCATCTCAGCCACGGGCACGACAGCGGCCAAATCGTGGGCCAAGGCGGCCAGGTTAGCGGCTTCGACACCAGCGCCATGGCGCACAGCCAGCGTCCGTGCCTCAGCTGCCACCTCTGTCACGTGGGCCAGCGTGTCCAGCCGGCCCGCAACTTGGTAGAAGTGCTGTACATCTGTGGCCGGCTCGCCGCTGGACCTCAGTCTAGCAAAATAACTGGTCATTGGTGAGCCGCACCTCGCATCTCGGCCACGCTCTCGTAGCCCAATTCGGCCATGAGCGTTTCCGTCTCGCGCCGGATGCGTCCGAACACTTTCGGCCCGTCCTGGTACACCGCCGAGCCGACGCCGACGGCTGTGGCCCCGGCCATGATCATTTCCACCGCATCGCGCCCGCTGCTAACGCCCCCCATGCCGACGACGGGGATCTCTACCGCCTGGTAGATCTCGTATACGCAGCGGACCGCCAGTGGCCGGATAGCAGGTCCTGATAGGCCCCCCATGCGGTTGGCCAGGACCGGTCGCCGGGCCTCAATATCGATAAGCATGCCGGTCAGAGTATTGATGGCGCTGATGCCATCCGCCCCGGCCGATTCCACCGCCCGGGCGACAGTCGCGATGTCGTGTACATTGGGCGATAGCTTGACCAGAATGGGTACGCGTCCCCGGACAGCCTCTTGGACGGCCGCGGTCACCTCGGTGGCCGCGCCTGCGTCGGAGGCAAAGGCGGTGCCAAACTCATCGTGGACGTTGGGGCAAGAGATGTTGATCTCTATCAGGTCGGGGTCCGCTTCGACCAGCCGGGCGGCCACCCGGGCAAAGTTCTCCACGGTATCGGCAAAAACACTGGCGATCAGCGCGGCCCCCAGCGGCCTGAGCAGCGTCCGGGTCCGCGCCAGCTCCTCCACCTCGGCCTCAACGCCCGGATTCGCCAGGCCCACGGCATTGATCAGTCCATGTTCCCAGGCCAGCACGGTGGGGTTGGGATGTCCGGCTCGGGGCTGCAAACTGCACGACTTGGCCGTGACCGCGCCCGCTCCGCTCCGGGCCACCCGCGCCATCAACTCCGCCTCAGTGCCCAGGATGCCACTGGCCAGGATCAGGGGATTGGCCAGGGGCACACCACAGAGGTCTACACTGAGGGTCAAGATCTCACGTCCCCCCACAGAAAGGAAGCGACATCGTCCCGCCGCCCAGCGCTGATCCGTCCCGCCTCAAGCAGCATATCCAGCATCTCACTCAGGCGCAACACGGCGTGCAACTGGTAGCCGGCTCTGGCTAGATCGCTGCGGCCGCCCTCTTCCCGGTCGATCAGGACCACCACGTCCCGCACCTCCAAGCCTGCCGCCTCCAGCGGCTCGATAGCCGCCAACTTGCTGCCGCCGGTGGTGATGAGGTCATCCAACACGATCGCCCGCTCGCCAGCCTGGAACTCGCCCTCGATCTGCCGCGCTGTGCCATAGGCCTTGACCTCCTTGCGCGGATAGACCATAGAGAGACCCAGTTCCATTGCCACCGCCGTGCCGATGGGCAGGGCCGCGTAGGGGATCGCCGCTAGCCGGACTGGCGATCTGCCAACCCCCACACTTTTGCGCAGCACCTCGGCATAGGCCAAAGCCACCTGGCGCAGCGTGTCTGGATGAGAAGCCAGCAGGCGCAGATCGACATAGATAGGCGACTTTTTGCCCGACGCCAGCGTGAACTCCCCAAACTTGATGGCCCCAATGTCGGCCAGCGCAAGGGTCAGGGCAGCCCTGGGATCGAAGGATGCAGCGGGCGGTCGGGCTCGGGCCTCACGGATCTGTTGCCTCAGCTCCTGCGCTGCCTGGCGAGGATCGTCGGCATAGATGATGCCCCGAGAAGAGTTCACGACGATGCCCAGTCCATCCTCTCGCAGCCCGGCTGCCAGCGCCTCCTCCAGGGCTCCACCCTGCGCTCCCACGCCGGGCAGTAGGATCCAGGCATCCGGAGCAAGCGCCCGGACCCGGGCCAGCGCCTCCGGATAGGTCGCGCCGACGACCAATCCCGTGCCCCAAAGCGACGCCTTTTCGGCCACGACGTTGTAGAGCGGGCGACTGGGAGCAGGTAGACTTTGCAGATCGGCCGCACCCGGATTGGAGGTGTGGCACAAAAGAAAAACGCCCTTGTCCGCGATGGCGGTAAAGGGCGCTACCGAGTCGCCTCCCAGGTAGGGATTGACCGTGAGGGCATCAGCCCCCCATATCTCGTAGGCGGCCCGTGCGTAGGCCGCCGCCGTGGAGCCGATATCGCCACGTTTAGCATCCAGGATCACGGGCACGTCGGTCGTCTCGTGGATATAGGCCACCGAGCGCCGCAATGCCTCCAGGCCAGCCGGGCCTGCTGCTTCATAGAACGCAAAGTTGGGCTTGTAGGCGCAGACCAGGTCTCGCGTGGCGTCTATGATCCGCTTGTTGAAGGCAAACAGATCTTCGCCCAGCGCCAGCCGTTCCAAACGGGGATCCAGCCCCACACAGAGCAGGCTATCGTTCAGCCGAGCGGCTTTTGCCAACCACTGATAGAACTCCATTCTCCTCCCCATGATCTCGCCGTCGCGTCTAATGTCCCGCAGGGGACGCTCCACAGCAACCTACGCGCAGGTCTTTTTGACTTCCCCCTCACCCTCGCCGCGGAAGGAACTCCCGCAGGCACAGGATGCAGTGGCGTTGGGATTGTCCACCCGAAAACCGCTTCCCATCAACGTATCCTGATAGTCGATGCAGGCCCCTTCAAGGTACTGGGCGCTAAAGGGGTCCACGAACAGGCGCACGCCCTTTGCCTCGACGACTGTGTCTCCCTCACGAGTAGCGTTCTCAAAAGCCATCCCATACTGCAAGCCAGCACAGCCTCCCCCCTGGACAAAAACCCGCAGGCCGTGCTCGGGCAGGTCCTGTTCCAGAAACATGTTCTGCAACTTGCTGGCTGCCAGATCCGTCAATTCAAGCATAGCCACATCCCCCTCTTCAACAGTGTAACTCCATTGTAGCATAGAACTCGCGGTTTGGTCAATGGTTCGTCAACGAGCTCGGCCAATTCCCTGTCAGGCCTCGCCCGCAGGTGGCTATCGCCGCAGGTTGTCGGTATCCAGGACGATGGTGAAAGGTCCATCGTTCTGGATCTCGACCAACATCATGGCCCCGAACTCGCCGGTTTCCACACACCCAACCCCGGCCTGCCGCAATCGTCTGGCAAAATAGTCCACCAGTGGCGCGGCGGCATCGGGCGGGGCAGCCTGGACAAAACTGGGTCTTCGTCCCTTCCGGCAGTCAGCGTAAAGGGTAAACTGTGAGATCACCAGAGCCCCACCACCCACGTCAAGGAGCGACAGGTTGGTTTTGCCCTCCGCGTCGGCAAAGATGCGCAGGTTGGCGATCTTGTCTGCCAACCGGTCCGCCTCCGCCTCGCCATCGCCATGGCCCGCACCCAAGAGAATGACCAGGCCATGGCCTATCTGGCCGATGGTCTGGTCCTCGACAGAGACCCGGCCTTCACGAACCCGTTGGATGACAGCGCGCATGCCAGATCCTTTCACCATTGGAGTGTACTGGGGTGCATTCTAGCTGTTGAGCCAGGAAAAGTCAAGCCGCATGGGCAGCTATCTCAGCAGCGCCTTGCGTATCTCAACGCCTTCGCGTATAATGGCCCAAATGGGCAAGCAGGAAGCGGATGAGGGGAGAGAATGACTGAGCCACAGATGACGCCGATGCTACGCCAGTATCGACAACTCAAGCGGCAGCATCCCGACGCCCTGCTTTTCTATCGCCTGGGTGATTTCTACGAGCTATTCGAGGATGATGCCGAGATAGCTGCTCGCGAGCTGGGCCTGGTCCTCACCTCACGGCGATTTTCCAAGCAAGTCCGCCTGCCGATGTGCGGGGTTCCCTACCGCACCGTGACGGGCTATGTCGCCCGCTTGCTGAAACATGGCTACAAGATCGCCATCGCCGAGCAGATGGAAGACGCACGTCGCGTCAAGGGGTTGGTCAAGCGCGACGTAGTACGCATCATCACCCCTGGGACTGTCGTCGAAGAGGACCTGCTGCCGGACAAGGCACAGAACTTTCTCGCGGCCATCGTGGCTGGGAGTTGGCTTCCACAGGATGCGGGATTGAGGCCGGCCCACGAGCCCTCAGCCAACAAGAGCCAGCAGCATCCAGGGTTCAGTTTCGGGCTGTCCATCGTAGACCTCTCCACTGGCGAGTTTGCCAGCACCGAGGGGTATTGCTGGGCGGCACTGGCTGAGGAGCTGCAGCGACTACAACCCAGCGAGGTCGTCCTGCCCGAGGGTCTGGCCAGCGACGAGTCATGGGTCGAACGCCTCAAGGCCGAGGTTGGGGTCCACCGCCAGTCTGTTCGCCTTTCTTCCGTGCCCGATGCCGAATCCACGGCCGAAGCCGCAGGCGCTCGGCTGGCGGCTCACTTTGGCATCGCTTCTCCGGAGACTGGTGGCGCAGAGCACAAGCCGCTGGCCGTCGCTGCAGCCGGTGCGGCGCTGTGCTATCTGCAGGACAACCAACTCTCCGACCTGGCCCACCTGCGCGCGCTGAGCACATACAGCCTGTCCGACTATGTGAGTCTCGACGCCACGACGCGCCGCAACCTGGAGCTCACCCGTACCCTGCGCGAGGGGCGCGACGAGGGCAGCCTGCTCAGTGTCCTAGACCGCACCAAGACGGCCATGGGGTCCCGGCTCCTTCGCCGCTGGATCCACCAGCCGCTCCTCGACGCCGAGCGCATCCACGCCCGCCTCGACGCGTTGGAGGAGTTGGTGGCTCCGCTTCCCGAAGGGGAAGGGTCGCAGTTGAGAGAGGAGCCCCGTCCATTCCTGCGCGCTGACCTGCGGAAACTATTCGACGGCATCTACGACGTAGAGCGCCTGGTGGGGCGTGTCGGCTTTGGCAATGCCAACGCCCGCGATCTGGTCGCCTTGCGCCGCTCGCTGGCCCGCATTCCACGAATCAAGGCGTTGTTGGGCAGCACGCACTCGGCCCATCTGCGCACCCTCGACGCCAACCTGGACGAATTGGCAGACGTAGCGGGCCAGATCAGCTCGGCCCTGGTCGAGCACCCGCCCATCCTCATCCGCGATGGGGGACTCATCCGTCCCGGCTATCACGAGACCCTGGACAGTCTGCGCAGCGCGGCCGCTGCAGGCCGGGATTGGCTGTCAGCGTTTGAGGCTGCCGAGCGAGAACGATTGGACATCCCCAACCTGAGGATCAAGTACAATCAGGTCTTTGGTTTCTTCATCGAGGTGACCAAGAGCCACCTGGGCAAAATCCCACCCGAGTATGAGCGGCGCGCCACGGTGCGTAGCGCAGAGCGGTTCGTCACCCCCGAGCTCAAGGCCCGTGAGGCAGAGATCCTGGCCGCCGAAGATCGGGCCGACGATCTGGAATACGATCTCTTTGTCGAATTGCGCCGCCGGGTAGCTGCCGAATCAGACCGGCTACTGGCAGCCGCCCGGGTCCTGGCCGAGCTCGACACCCTCGCCGCCCTGGCCGAGGTCGCTGCCCGTTACGATTATGTCCGTCCCGAGGTGGACAGCGGAACCATGATCGACATCCGCGAGGGCCGGCATCCAGTCGTCGAACGAACCCTACCCACGGAAAGCCCCTTCGACTCCGCTCAGGACAGGCCTTTCAACCCGACCCAGGACGCGTCCTTGAACTCTGTTCAGGACATGCGCTTTGTACCCAACGACACTCGCCTGAGCACCGATGAGCGGCTGCTGATCATCACCGGGCCCAACATGGCCGGCAAGAGCGTCCTGGTACGGCAAGTGGCCCTCATCGTCCTCATGGCCCAGATGGGCAGCTTTGTGCCCGCCCAATCGGCCCGCATTGGCCTAGCCGACCGCATCTTTACCCGGGTCGGCGCCAGCGATGACATCGCTAAGGGACGCAGTACCTTCCTGGTGGAGATGAATGAGACGGCCCACATTCTGACCCACGCCACGTCTCGCAGCCTGGTGATCTTGGACGAAGTAGGACGCGGCACCTCCACCTACGACGGCATGAGCCTGGCCTGGGCAGTGGCCACCGACCTGCACGATCGCGTCGGGGCACGGACGCTCTTTGCCACCCACTACCGCGAGCTGACCGAGCTCCCCGACCACCTCTCTGCTGCCCGCAACTACAACCTGGCCGTCATCGAGCATGAGGGCGAGGTGATCTTTTTGCGGCGACTGGTGCCCGGCGGCGCCGACCAGAGCTACGGCCTCCACGTGGCCCGGTTGGCCGGCGTGCCGGAGCGGGTGGTAGCCCACGCAGAGGAGGTGATGGTCCGGCTGGCAGGGAGCGAGGAAGGAAGGGTGAGGGACACGGAAAGAGCAATTCAGGCTGTGAGAGAGGTGAGGGATGGGCTGATGGTGCCCGACGACGATGAGGCGGTCTGGCGAGTGGTGCGCGAACTGTATCGCCTGGACATTGCCAATATGACGCCTGTGCAGGCGCTGGTGATGCTGAATGCGTGGCAGAGTCGGTTGAGAGGCGCAGAGTGACAGCACGCTCCTGCACAGCTCAGAGGAGAGCAGATTATGGAGTTCGGGGACCTGGTCCGGCGAGCAATGGAGGTCCGGAGGCAGTACGCAAATCTGGAGCAGGCAACCTATGGGCGCGCCTGGACCCGTGAGGAGGTAGCTTTGGGCTTTATCGGCGATGCCGGCGACCTGATGAAGCTGATCCTGGCCAAGAATGGCGTGCGCGCCATCCCCGATGCAGAACAGAGGCTGGCC